>CAJHIR010000105.1 GCA_905067535.1 Candidatus Argoarchaeum ethanivorans | reverse complement strand
TCCAGGCGATAGCATCATCGTTAGAGATGGCACGTACAACGAGAATGTAGATGTGAACAAGCATTTAACCATCCGCTCTGAGAACGGCTCAGCAAACTGCATCGTGAGCGCATCAAACTTAAATGACCATGTCTTTGAAGTGACCAGGGATTACGTGAACATTAGTGGATTCACTGTCGAAAATGCCACTAAAAGGGCTGGAATATATTTTCACACTGTGGAACATTGCAACATCTCTTATAACAATGTAACGAACAACGACGGCGGCATTCGCCTGTATTATTCGAGCAACAACACGCTCATAAATAACATTGCATCGAACAACTATCACGACGGTATCTACTTGAAATCTTCGAGCAACAACACGCTCATAAACAACACTGCATCGAACAACTACTACGACGACATCTGCAGCAGCATCTGCGGCATCTACCTGTATGATTCGAGCAACAACAACCACCTATACCGCAACAATTTCATTAACAACACCAACCACAACGCTTATGACTATGACACAATCACCAACCAGTGGAACACCTCAACCGTTGGTAACTATTACTCAGACTACACAGGAAGCGACAACAAAAGCGACGGTATCGGCGACACTTTGCATCAGATTCCAGGCGGAAGCAGCATTGATTACTTCCCTCTGATGCATCCATGGGGAAAATCACCACTGAAAGGCGACCTTGACGATGATTCCCAAATCACCTCTAAAGATGCTGCAATCGTGCTTCAAATAGCAGTCGGCAACTGCCCCTGCAATCCTCAAATCCTTGCTATTGCTGATGTCAGTGGTGACGGCAGGGTTTCATCACTTGACGCTCTTATGATTCTGCAGATGGCAACATGAGTGATCATAAGCACTGTACAACGAAGTTGTGCAGAACCGCACACGGAGTGTGCGGAAACAACTCTCGAATACAAAATAGTCGAGTTTACAATGAATGTGAAAATATCTCCCTCTGCGATTGAGGGTATGGTTGATGCACCTCCTTCCAAGAGTTATACGCATCGAGCTATCGCGATTGCTTCGCTTGCTAAAAACACAACTGTGCTAAATCCCCTAGTTTCAGATGATACACAGAGGACGATGCATGCATGCCGTGCATTTGGAGCGGATGTTGAAAATGTCGGTGATGCAATTCGTATCGCTGGTGTGCAGGGAGAAGTGGCTACACCGGATGATGTTGTTGATGTAGGAAATTCAGGAACAACTCTTCGGATAATGACTGCTATTTCTTCACTTGTTCGTGGTGCTGTGGTATTAAATGGTGATGCATCCATACGAAAGCGTCCCAATGATCCGCTCTTGCTTGCTTTGAATAGTCTTGGTTCCGAGGCATTTTCGACGCGTAATAATGGCATGGCACCTCTCGTGGTGCGAGGCAAGCTTCGTGGTGGCAAGACCTTTATCGATGGCTCGGTAAGTTCACAGTTTATTACCGGACTTCTTATAGCCTGCTCTCTTGCTGAGAACGATACTGAAATAGCTGTTCGTGGGAAGTTAAAGTCACGCCCTTATGTTGATATTACCCTTGAAATGCTTGAACTTGCAGGTGCAGAGGTGGTGGTGGATGAAGGGACAAATCTTATTTTTATGGTAGAAGGGAATCAGCAGTTTGATGTACCTGTGTATCAGGTGCCTGGTGATTTTTCATCTGCATCATACCTGCTTGCAGCAGGTGCATTGTTTGGTGATGTTACCGTAAAAAACATGTATCCGACAGCACAGGGAGATTCTGCGATTATTTCAATACTTAAAGAGATGGGTGCGGATATAGAGTGGAATAAGAAACATGGAGTCGTTAATGTTAAACAGAGCGAACTTCATGGTTGTACGATTGATGTTGGTTTGACGCCAGACCTTGTCCCAACTCTTGCAGTACTTGGTGTTCTTGCTGATGGTGTTACTGTCATTGAAAATGCTGAACATGTTCGGTACAAGGAGACAGATCGCTTGCATGCGATGGCAACAGAACTTGGAAAAATGGGTGCAAATGTGAGAGAAGAGCCTGATAAGCTAATACTTAAAAGCTCAAAGCTTCATGGGGCTAATCTTTGCGGTTGGGATGATCATCGAATTGTGATGGCACTTACTCTCGCTGGTATGGCAGCAGGTGGTACTGTGATTGATACTGCTGAATCGGTTGGTATTTCTTATCCTGATTTTTTTGAGC
>CAJHIR010000104.1 GCA_905067535.1 Candidatus Argoarchaeum ethanivorans | reverse complement strand
TTGGAAGACCTTCATGACCTATCGATCATCGCCGAACGCCGGGATGAGCCCACAATAACATTTAAAGATGTTAAAAAAGGGCTAAAAGAAGATGGAATCTTATGAAATTCGATGGAAGAGTTCGGCAGCACGAGATTTACACAGCACCGTAAGGTTCGAGGGTCAGTTCGGGATTACAGGATTCGGACTGGAGATTATAGAGTTATCTATCAGGTGCATACCATATCCAGAGTTGTCATCATTTATCATATCCGGCATCGCAGACATGCGTATCGCAGGTGATTGAGATATTTGAAATGCTCACCCTGCAAACGTGGCTGCGGCGGTCGTTGAATCCCGTGGTTTCAGCTTTTTCAATTGTACACCAATCTCAAGCCTACGCCTACTTCCCTCATGTCTACAACTTGAGATAACGCTATCTTTGAATTCAAGTCAGTGCAGTGGGCAGCATGCACAGTCTCTGGTTGTAATTCCTTCATGTACTCAAGTGTTCCCTGCACCTGCTCGTGAGAAGGCTCGAGCAGGTGAAACCCCCCGATTATGTCAACCACTCGATCATCGTCGCAGACTCCTTTTGCATATTCGATGATGTTGCAGATTCCTGCATGCGAACAACCTGTAATGATCGTAAGTCCTTTCGATGACGTATAAACCAGAGCAGAATCATCGATCACATAATCATCTTCTTCAGTTCCATCTCGCAGGATTTTCCCAATAGGAACTGCTGCTTCAAAGTCATTCGTTCTTTTAATCTCACCAAGAAAAACCAGGTTATCAGTCAGCCACAGAGGATCTCTTTTTAATCTCATATTGAAGTGGCAGGATAACTTATCTTCCGAGATTAGAGAACCAATCTCGGGGATGCCCTCAACCGTTCTGGTTAAAAACGCAGAGGGGTGGGCTACAAGAGTTGGATTATCACAATCTATCTTTTCTATTCTTGCTCCGGTGTATAGTTTGATCAGATGGTAAAGACCCCACGTGTGGTCAAGATGCCCGTGAGAAAGCACTACAAAATCGGTGTCCAGCAGATGAATGCCCATTTTTTCCGCATTTCTTATGAATATATCCGAATAACCCACATCAAACAGTATTTTGGTGCTTCCGTCCTGAAGGTGGTAGGACACTCCTGGCTCACCATGGAAGTAACGATCAATAAGGGTATTGTTATCCACAAGAACTCTTAGTTCCAGCATTCTGCCTCCTCTGCCTTTGTGGGTTCAGTCGTACAGCAAACGGGTCTCTTCATCCGCAAGTGTCGGTTGAATAATCTCTGCCCACCCGGGAGAGTTCCATGTCCCAAGTGCCGTATGCGTCTCATAGTAGTTCTGGGGAATCGGATGCGTCCCGATTACAACGTTAAGCCCATATTTTGCCCTGATAAAGTCACGAAAGCGGGTTACACGAGGGCATGGCGGGTATCCGACAACAAGTCCTGTGGCGAGGTGTATTACTTCTGCCCCGTTTTTCTTCATCTCCCCTGGGGCATATTCGATGTTTCCACCGGGGCAGCCACCACATCCAGTATATCCAACCAGTTTTACCTCTTTACCCTCGTAAATGCTGAATGCACCCTCCCGGTTATAGAGCGCCCTCAGACATTTACCCCCGGCACATGCACGGTAGCGGTCGCATATAATAATTCCAACCCGGATTTCATCGCTCATTTCGTGTCCTCTGCACTGCACACAACGCGAGCAGAAATAACTGTTGCATAGATAATCTTTCACCCAGATATCTCATGGATTATTTTACTTTTTTCTTTGCTTTTGCAAGTTTCTTCTTTGCTTCCCCACTCCCGGAAGCAGCTTGTTTTTCGAGTTCTTCCAACATTGTTCTTTTCTTGGAGTTCCTCCTTACCAGATCTTTCTTAGACATTGCCATAGTAAGCACATTTCAAACCGCACCATACTTAAATGCTTTCAGAGAAACTGTATTATGCCAGCAAGACTGCTAACAAATAACTGCTCACTGATGCACTTTACCATAAATGATCGGTAGTGTCCTAATCTACGATAGTTTATTATATCCCCAAGGATATTCCCTCCTGGTGAATTTATATGGCACGTCCAGGAGGAGAAATCAATGTTGTTTGTCAAAATCTTAGATGTCGTTACTATCTAAAAGTGAAGGGAAATGACATCATCAAAAGCGGAAAGTATCGTACTGGTCACCAGAGGTATTACTGTAAAAACTGTAAAACCTATTTCATGGAAACTAAAGGTACACCTCTCTACAGAAAACGATTATCTGAG
>CAJHIR010000103.1 GCA_905067535.1 Candidatus Argoarchaeum ethanivorans | reverse complement strand
GTAGTCGAGAATTGGAAGTTACAGGTTATCTCTGCAAAGCGCAGCTTTGCAGGTCTTATGGTATAATTTTTATAGTGTGCTGTACGATTAGTAATCGGGACTATTCCATGACAAAGCTTATTCTGTGCATCGACCGGGACGACGATCTTGGTGTAAAAGCAGGTGTCACCTCGCCTGTCGTTGGACGTGAAGCCAATATCGATGCTGCCACAAAACTTCTTCTTTCTGACCCGGAGGATTCTGATGCTAACACAATCTTTGGTGGAATCAAGCTTTATGACGAGGTCACTATGCAAGAACCAGCCGAGATTGTCTCTATTGCCGGTGATAAGAATGTTGGAATAATCTCTGATGGAAAAATTGCATCCCAGCTTGATCATGTAATTGAGCGGTTGCAAGCCGATCACGTTATCGTTGTCTCAGATGGGGCAGAGGATGAAAGTTTGATGCCTGTTGTGCAATCACGGATTAAAGTGGATGCTGTGAAACGGGTTGTAGTGCGCCAGAGTGCAAAACTTGAGAGTACTTTTTACATAATAAAAAAAGCCATCGAAGATCCAAAAATCAATCATGTGTTTTTTGTTCCCATTGGAATTGCAAGTTTACTATATGCTATTTTCCTGTTAATCGGCTATCCCGAAGGTGCGGTGATTGCCATTACCGGAGCCATTGGTACTTACATGCTCTATCGCAGTTTTGGACTGGACGAACCATGGAGCAATTTCAATGCTTCAATGAAACAATCTCTCACTGGTGGAAAAATTGCATTCACTGCTGGTACAGCTTCAATCATACTATTTGTAACCGCAACAGTCCAGGGTGCAGTCGGTTTCTGGGGGTGTTATAATCATGAGACGTTCACCTATGGTTATATGATACTGCTCATGATTTTTATCAACTCTTCGATCTGGTGGTACGTCTCTGCTGCACTTTCACTGCAGTTTGGTAAGATTGTTGACCTGTATCTTTCAAAAGAAAGTTTCGCATTTGCGTGGACACATATATTTTTCACTCTCGCGACTGGATTGTTGTTCTGGGGTGCAAGCAAATATATTCTTTCAATAAGCTCAACGATTGATGAGTTTGCTATTGACAAAAGTGCCGGACAGCAGATGCTGGCTCTAACAGTCATTGGTGCATTTATAATCTCAGTTTTCGGGGTCCTGGTATCCACAAAGCTAACAAAAAAAGATCGAACAAATCATCAATGAATCATTGTACCTGTTTGGCTCGAAACAAGTACAAACGAAACATATTGTAGGGTTTCTATCTGTTACAGGTCTATCACCAAAAAAGCCGCCACTTGCAGGAATTAGTCTTTGATACGCACTTTTTCTTCTGTTATCTCACTGATTTTCTCATGAGCAAATTCTGCTGCTTTTTTGCCTCCAAGCAGCATGCCACTGAAAATTGGTCCCATGCGTGGAGCACCGTAAGTAGAGGTTGCTGCCATGCCTGCAACAATAAGACCCGGGTATATTTCGTGGGTAAGTTCTACTGTTTCTTGTTCTGCCCGGTCAACCCACATTGAACCGCAACCTACCGGTTTTTTAATTTCTGGCCGTTGTTCCGCGAGTCGCGAGACTAACACAGAACCATGCCCTGTTGCATCGATTACCACTTTTGTTTTAATAGCAATAGGATCAGCGAAATTCATATCTAAAGGCATTTTGGTTGCAGGGAACCACTGGATAACGACACCTTCGACACGATCATTTTTAAGAATGATGTCTTCAACATGCACCGAGTTTAGCAGTTTAACGCCTGCACTGGAGGCTGCTGCAAGCATCTTTGATACCATCTCAAAGGAATCGCAGACATATAAACCATCTTCTGCTTTTTTGAGTCTCACACCCCACTCCTCGAGCAGGATGTTTGCAGGCTCACGGATAATATTTTTTGGCATTAAGAATCCTCCCTGCCACATACCTCCACCTGCATGAAAATTTCTCTCGATAAGAATTGTTTTATGCCCTTCTTCAGCCGCATACGTAGCCGCTGCAATACCACAGGGTCCTGCCCCGACAACCACTACATCACTTTCAATGATATTCTCCATAAAATCTTCAAAAAACTCTCTCAGGATAGTCTTTGTAACCTGAATCTCACTGGTAGTCATAATACATTCACCAGAGCACCTGTTAAGTTGTTTTCCTATAAATGTTATTCTTTTTTGGGATGTGGGACGGAATTCAAGTTGTGTACAGGTTCAGTAGATTATGCCAGGAGAGTGTGGTATGTAATCGCTCCATCAATCCTCATGTATCGCAAAGTATTTAAGTGTTTACATGTA
>CAJHIR010000102.1 GCA_905067535.1 Candidatus Argoarchaeum ethanivorans | reverse complement strand
TGTGCAGTGGTTGTCGTGCACGAGCTTTTGCAGAAACAGGTGACTACCTTTCAGAAGAGCCATATTGCACATACATCCCTAAAAAAGTTGAGTTCCAATGATAAGTAAATTCGTAGCTCTTGATGAGATGGACAAAAAACTGTTAAATCTCATCCAGCTTGATTTTCCTTTAGCAAAACAACCTTTCAAAGAATTAGGGGAAGAACTTGGAACCTCGGAAAAGGAGATTATGATGCGCATTGAAAGGCTAATTGCTGGGGGGGCAATAAGACGCATTGGACCAATCATCAACACTAAAAATGCAGGGGGTGTAAGCACTCTTGCCGCAGTTAAAGCAGAAAAGGATAAAATCAGTGAGGTAGCAAACATCATCAGCGAATACGATGAAGTCTCACACAACTATCTTCGGGGCGGGAACTACAACATCTGGTTTACCGTATCAGCAGCAAACAAAGCAGAACTTAATCGGATCCTCGGTGAGATAAAGGTGCGGACTGGATGCCCACTGATTGAACTGCCCACGAAAAGATTGTTTAAGATAGGCGTTAAATTCGAGATACGCTAAAGATCTGGACTATTCAAGGATAAGCAGCTTTATGTGAATAGTCAAACAAAGATGAGTGATGAATTATCCAATATATTCAAAATCTTGAAAATATGGGTGAGTTAAGATTTATTTCAATTTAATTATAATTTTTTAAATTTTTGCACGACCGTACACATTAGACCTTTTATTTTGTTTTTCGGCTCATCTCTGTTCGTTGTTTTTTCCCCAACCAAAAACTCCCGCTCATATTTATCTAAAATTTTTTTTGCTGTTTTGGCGGGACGTATGTATCCAATATATTCTCCACTCCTGATTATATTAATGTCAGCAAATCTCGCCCGTTCAGAAATAGTAATGCTAACATTAGCAATTTTTTTTAGTAAATTAGTAGTAAAACCTGCAATCTCATTAATATCACCTGCATCGAAATCAAGCTTTTTAAAATCCTGTACTGCTTTTATAACAGTATCGATATCAACATCAGTATCGTAGCTATGTGGATGTGGATCAAATTCCTCGATGCTATCAAATATTTTGTTATCCTGCTTCCCACGACGAGGTTCAAATTTCAGGTCATAAAGGACTCTCTCAGCTTCTCTCTTGAACGTATAAAATAAATCGTTTCGATAGATGCTGCTGTATCTAATATAACACCCCTCATCTCTTGTGCCGGGACCTTTTCCCACCCGCACATAACACACAATCTCGAGATTATCTAATTTCTTACTAATATAAAGATCGGTCCTGCTATTGAAAAACTTATTAACGATCTCTTCATCTCTTTGTTTCAGTGTCTCTGGATACAACTGTTGTCCAGTTTGATCGTCATAAACTCTTAATCGTGTCATTATTTTAGCATATCGTCTATTAATTCACTAAATCCAAAGGTAAACACATTCCCAGCGTAATCCCGCATTGGTTTACGTTTATTTTTGTCAACCTGTTTGGTATAGTAAAACACCGGATAAATTGAAACATCGCCCACCACACGTAATAATTGTTGAATTCGTATGTCATGTATAAATTTATTGCTTATGAATTTTTTGAAGTTATTGTAATCATTCTCAGGGTCTTCATTTTTCTCTTTATCTTTATACTCGTCCACAAATAAATCACATTTTGTAATCACCACACAGGAGTCTATTATTCTCCTTTTTGGCATCTTCTTAAGTATTTTTATGTACTCTATAATTCCCATCTGGTCAAAGTCCGGATATTTTTCCCCATCAATAATAAATATCAGTTTATCGGATTTTTTAACATCCTGAGCAAGTTTTGCAAATATCTTTTCGTTTTTATCTTCTTTTTTGTCCATATATTCATTGATCTTTTCTAAATATGGACCTGGATAGTCAATCATTTTGAATAAAATATTTTTAATAAATAAGCTTCCATATTCGTAGGTGAAATGATAATCTTTGACATCTGTAGTATGTTTAGGCCAATCTATCCTTGTGGTGTGCAATTCATCAATTAGTTCTAAAAGATCATCGCTTGGATTAACAGGAGCGGATGCTTCCAGATAACAACCAGCCATAAAAAGAGATTTGCCTGAATTTGCTGGTCCAAACATAAACAGTTTTGGACCTTTAAAGGTATACATCGCAAACTCTTTAAAAAAATATATAAAAACTGACACAACTACAACATCACTGATAGTAGTATTAATATTATTTTCAATATATGGCGATAGATGATAATTGAAGAATACAAAAATAATCAAACCAGCTAAAATCACACTGATATTTCTTGCAGCCCATTTAAATTCTGCTTTC
>CAJHIR010000101.1 GCA_905067535.1 Candidatus Argoarchaeum ethanivorans | reverse complement strand
GCAGCATCTGCGGAGTTGAGGATGCCGTCAGCGTTGAGGTTGCCTTTTGGCGAGTGTTTGCACGTCCACGGCTGCATGAAGGGGTGTACCGCCGAGGAATACGAAACGTGACGAAGCATCGCCGATGCTGCCGCGACAAGCGCATGTGCTAAAACCAAAACCTTCACCAAAACTCAATCTTCATGTTGACCTCTTCTAAGAAATCAAGCCCGATGATCACTTCAACGCCATTCTCATCGATTTCATCATCGAATAACTCATCGGTCACCCCAATCTCAATGTCCGCAGTCATGTCATCCGCTAGTGTTCTCACACCAACCTCTGCCTGTTGCCCCACTATCAGGTGACCGGATGCCGAAACCATTTCGATGCGACCTTTCAGTTCCATACCCATGCTATCAGCCAGCCGCCTGCTCATCACGCTTTTATCCGCACCGGTATCTATAAATCCAACCGTATACGCATGTCGATCTCCTGATGCGACCTCGATAGCGCGGTACAGCCTACCCATAACTCTCACCCCACAACAATTTCAAAATATTTTTGCACATCTTCGTGTTGTGGAGATCACCAGCAACTTGCACCTCATCACCTTCTACGGTTATCTCCAGTGTTTTATTGATTTCCCTTAATCTACTCACAACATGGTCTATCCTGTCATGGGGTATCAGGAAACGGATTTTACGGATTTCGAGGGTTCTCATTACCATGATTTCACCAAGTTACATGTATGCTGTGAATTGTCGTATCTTTGCTATGTTATATATTGATTGCCCCACCCGCCGTCTGCAGGATCATTAGCGCATCGAGCGACGTGCCCCTGCCGTCGCGGCTCACGTCAGCAGCATCGTCGAACTGGCGGCTGCCGACCGCTATTTCGAGCGCGATTGCGGCGTCTGCGGCGTCGAGGATGCCGTCAGAGTTGA
Source organism: Candidatus Argoarchaeum ethanivorans (assembly GCA_905067535.1). The sequence goes on along the minus strand of CAJHIR010000101.1, from coordinate 1,404 downwards.
GGTCGCCGCGGAGAGTTGTTATCGTTTCACTCACATCCGGACTTTTCTCTTCGTCGAGCTTTCCATCGCCATCATAATCAATCTTCATCGTATGGATCGCTTCATTCGGTTCTACTTCAAGCGTTGCTGTTGTGTTTTCTGTGATCGAAACGTTCATAAATCCCGTTATCAAGATGCCATCATTTACTGGCGTAATACTCGTAAAATTGAATGTGCCCGCATCATAAGCGTCCACGCTCACGGAATAAATCAAATCTGCTGGCAGATAAAATGTCTTTGCGTCTCCAATTATGATTACGCTCGCATTAGGGATTTGATTTGTTCCATTATTTGAGACCACTAGTCCGTACTGGTCAACCACCGTCAAATTTACTGGACAGACTGCGTTTAATATATTTCCATCCACGTTAATGTTCCCAGACAAATATGCCTCTGAGATGCTCATGTGTCCATAAGGGGCATCAAGATCAAACACGATAATCGGTACTGGAATAGCAAATGCGGAAACGGCGCTACTGCCACCAACCGCGGTTGCCGATGCGATGCTTGCACCCACGCCTTTGAGTGCGAGATACAACGACACCAATTCGACGTGAACTTTCCAACTGGCGTATTCGGCTAATTTATTCTTTAATAGGTCATCTGCTTCTTCACCGATTGCTTTCGAGATCTCTTCTGTTGAAAGTGTGCCATCATAGTCTGTATCGCTGAAATAAACCGTTCCACTGAATGCCAATACATCGCACTTATGTCCTCCACCCAGCAATTTGCACACATCGCTCCCCACGAGGATCCCTGCCCTTCTCGAAATATCGTAAACATCAACTTCATAGTTTTTATCCACGCCCCATTCACCATCACAAGGCTTTATCACGGTTCTGAATGCAATTGCCTGCAATATCTCGAATGCGTCCTCTTTTGTCTTTTGGTCATATTCTCCGTAGAGCATTCCCCCCTCTTCTCTGTCCCAAACCGCAACCGTTGCATCCCATTTTCCTGCTTTCGCGTCTGGTGGAACCTTCCATGTGAGCGCTTCTGTTGAAACATCGCCTTTGTCCAGATAAACCGAAGTGAATGGAGCATCATATTTTTCGGTGATGTACTCTCCATCGGGGTCGTAAACAGAGAACCCGAGATAGAATGTGTGACTAATATTACCCATATTTTTGATGGTGATCTGGGCTACCGCGTTATCGCCGGGATTGAGGGTAGTGTTTTTTATTGACCACTCGATTATCACGCTGCGCTGCGCTCCGGTCAGATGGACGGGTAATCGCATGGTTGTGTTTTTGGTTAAGTCAATCTATAAAAAACATGTTTTATTGTTCTATATTTATTGTTCTATATTTAGATTATTTTATCGATGATTGATTTTTTATTTAATTATGTGTAAAATTTTTAAAA
>CAJHIR010000100.1 GCA_905067535.1 Candidatus Argoarchaeum ethanivorans | reverse complement strand
GCTGCTGTCGGTGTGATGATGTTTCCTGTCATAACAGATACTTCTTTTAACGTTATTGCCTGCTCCCTTTTCGAGCCTTTTCCCATGATCGTATCCGCAACAGCAAAAAGGTCTGAATCTGTTACATTCTTGCCTTTACTGGCAATGTTTTTAATGCGTAAGATTATTTCTTTTAATTGTTCCTCGGTTGGATGTATGCCTGCATTTTTCAGTGTTTGGTCTACTGCATGCCTGCCTGCATGTTTACCAAGCACGATTCTTCGTTTCTGCCCAACCATTTCAGGCGTCATAATGCCGGGTTCAAAGGTGTCTGACTGCATAAGCACACCATGGGTGTGTATGCCAGATTCATGTGCAAACGCATTCTCGCCAACAACCGGCATGGTAATCGGTATCTTAACACCAGTGAAACCTTCAACCATCTTTGAAGTTTCAAACAGGTATTCAGTATTGATGCTTGTTCTGACATCGTACATGCACTGGAGGCTCATAACCACCTGCGATAGATCTGCATTGCCTGCACGCTCACCTAATCCATTGATTGTCACCTGCACCTGCGAGGCTCCTGCTTCGCATGCCGCAAGGCTGTTGGCTGCTGCAAGACCAAAATCATTATGGCAGTGAACATCGAGCGGTATGTGAATTTCGCTATGCAGGCTTCTTATCAATTGGTACATTTCAGAGGGTACAATCACACCCACGGTATCTGGTACATTTATAATATCACAGCCAGCAGACTCAACTTCCGTGAATATTCTCTTAAGGTAGGAGAGTTCTGTTCTTGTGGCATCCATTGCCGAGAACATGCATTTAACCCCATGGTCCTTGATGTATTGTACTGCTTCAACTGCCATCCCGCAGACCTCATCCTGCGATTTCTTGATTGTGTAAATTCGTTGAACATCAGAGGTGGATACAAAAGTGTGCACCATATCTACGTCACAGCGAATGCATGCATCAATGTCATCTTTAATTACCCTGGCAAGTCCGCATATATCTGCACCCGGGTTTGAATCAGTTATTTGTTTTATCGCTTTCATTTCCCACTCGGATGATGACGGAAATCCTGCCTCGATCACATCTACCCCAAGCTTATCTAATTGCTCTGCTATGCGAAGTTTTTCTTCAATCGTAAGAGAAACTCCAGGCGTCTGTTCCCCGTCCCTGAGAGTTGTATCAAAAATGTTGATGTTTCTTCGTTTTAATGATTGATTAAAGTAAAATATTATCCCTCCTTGAATTGCTATCACACTTGATTACTTCGTAATTAAGAGTCAAAGGTTATTTACATCTCTGCACAACGAAGTTGTGCAGTGCTTCTCGTAATTAAGAGTTATTTCTGTGTACAGAGTGCGCATTAAATAGAGATATGATAAGACATAAATCTTTTGTTTGGAACTTTGAAACAAAGCTGTGATAGAACGTTGTAAAAACAGATACGGTTTAATATAATATTTTTTTCATTACTACAGCGTTTTCACCATCGCTGTAGTAACCCGGCTGCACGCCAATTGATACAAATCCATGTTTTTTGTAGAAACTGTAAGCAGAATAATTACTTTCCCGAACCTCAAGATATACTTCATTTATTTTTTTGTTCTTGAACGTACACGTGGTGGCATTTAGTAATATACTTCCAATATTTTTTTTCTGGTAATTTCTATGCACTGCTATCGAGAAAACCTTACCAATACCATTGAGCTCAATACCAGCTATAAATCCAACAATCTCTCCTTGCCATTCTGCCACCAGAAATGTGTCTGCATTCAGCTCATAAAATTGCATGTAGAGGTCAGGGCGATGCTCATTGAATGCTTGGTATTCGATATCTAATACTTTCTGGAAGTCACGTGGCTTGAACTTTCTTATGATAATTACATCTGTCATAAAATCTTGGTTTGAAATCTACTGCTGCGGTAGGTGTTATACTTTGTGGGTGAGTAACTGTACTCCTCGACTTCTGCACTGCACAACTTCGTTGTGCAGAGATAAACTAACAACTGCACAACTTCGTTGTGCAGAAAACAACGAGAGAGATATCTCTACACAGAACAAATAAAACGAAACCATTATAAGCGAAAAACGCTAACAAGCCCTGTACCTATAAGTACGGGGTATAGTGACTCTCGGTTTTCTCAAGACCTATACGACAAAATGTTTTAAAAGATAATAAAACATTATATCTGTTGAAGGTGCCATATATGGATTTTATCCAAGAATATATTTATTTAAATAATGGAGAATTGAATTGGGATGCAATTGGTACAATATCCAATAGTATTCTAGTTTTATCGCTGGTTTGTGTAACTTTATTTTATGCTTGTGAAGTTAAAAAACAAACCAATTTAACAGAGA
>CAJHIR010000099.1 GCA_905067535.1 Candidatus Argoarchaeum ethanivorans | reverse complement strand
TGAGCTGTACAGGTTCACGCCACTTGATGAGTTGTAGATGTAGTTCTCTTCAATCACATTCCATGAGTTGGATGTGATATTGATTCCAGCGCCCGGGTAATTTGCAAAATCGTCGTCATCGGCATGGTCGTCTTTGTTCCATGTGCTGTGTATCGTAATTCCCTTTACCCAGCAGTCGGTTGCCTCGATCTTGATAATGTCACCCGGGTTATCATTATGTATGACAGCGGTTCCATTTGCAATCAGCCGTATCGAGGATAATGTATCCGGAATCGTTATCTGCTCGTCGTGGGTGCCTGAAACAAGTATCTTTGTTCCGTTTGATGCAGCGTTAATAACAGCTTGTATGCTTTCTCCATCACCCACGTTTTCAGTTGTGATACCCGTTACATCTACGAGTTGATTCGTCACATTATTTGCTTCATTGGACTCTGTAACGTCACAATCACAGTCAACCGTGACGTGAACCGTCTTTTGCCCGGTTGTCGTTGGAGTCCAGTCGAGTGCCACCAGTTGCGATTCCCTCAGGTATAACATTGGTATAAACACTTTGTCTTCTACCACACTGTCAACCTCAAGAGATACGCTAAAACCACTTGCATCTGCGCCATTGTTCTGTATCAGTGCAAAGATCACGTTTGGCTCATTGACAAAGACATCTCCATCATGAACTGTTGTAACAACGAGATCGGTCTGTGGGATTGGAATTGCCGTTACTCCTCTGGTCATCGTATTGTTCGTTTCATCCCATTCATTCACGACACCATCCGAGTCTGTGGTGACTGTAAGCGTGTAGCCAGCTGGATTTGGTGGTGTCCACAGGAATTGTACAGTGGTGTCTTCTCCTGCACCCAAACCGCCAATATCCACCAGAGTGGTATCTACAACACCACTACCATCATCGAGGGTTACGCTGAATGGCTCAACCGTACTCCTATTCCCGATATTTTCAATTGTCGCACTGATGATATTGGATGTGCTATTGTAAATCCCAGCAGGAGTATCAATCGCTGTCACAACGAGGTCTGGTTTTCCCTCTGCTGTATATATGCTGATATTACTGACATATTTTATCGTGTATCCGTTTGTGGAAGGATAAAAGACACCTCCCTGGTAGTAGTAGTGCCAGTAGCTTTCGTTCATGCGTTCATGCATATCCCAGTTACCGAAGACATGATCATCAGCAAAGAACATGATCCGCATGCCATCGCCATAGCCAGGTACGTCCCCGCCATTGTTGATGTTACGCCAGCAGAGAACCATCGGTCCCTGCGCAGGCTGGGCGGTGTAGTTATAGATATCATCCCATGGGAACCACTTGAAGAAGCCATCGTTTGCCTCAATCTTCACTGTGTCACTCTCATCCATCCCGCCTACCAGATCGCACAAATCCTTAACATTCGTTCCAACCATCGGACCCTTATTCTTGAGGTTTATAGTCTCATCAGGATCCCACAGATTGTCAGGATCAAAGGTTGGTCCCTGATGGTAGCGGTCTGTCAAATTATCACCATAAACAGGTAGATTCGCTTCCATCCACTGGTACGTTACGCTTTCCTCGTCCAGTACCAATCCGTCTATATCGTACTTTATTATGTACACACTGGTCGTTGCCGTTGCCGAAACAGGCAGTGCCAGACTTACAATCGCAATGCATAACAGCATTGCAAGTATCATACTTTTTCCTATATTTTTTTTCATTTTATTTACCTCTTAATATCATATTTTTCCTCAATCTTATTTGTTTCATCTTTACAATATTTCCAGGATGTGGGTTTCACCATTCAGTCTACGCATAGCCGTATCTTGTTGCAGTCATAGAGAGAATCGTTGTCATCGATTCGATGCTTTTGGTTACAGCACCTCACTATGTTAGCGTAGACATAGCTTTACTATGTTAGTGTAAACATAACATATTATTTATAAGGCTTTTGGAATATACAACACATATTAATTATTAATATATAGTAGAGATTATCGGAAAACTACATAATTTTTACTAATTTCAGTTAATGTTTTCTCAATATTTAGTTTTGTATCTGAAATAAACGTCATGCAGCGTAGCATTTATATTTTTTAAAGGCTTGTATTACATAAAAATTCTAAATAAAAAATGATAATATGTTTCCCTTATAGAATCACCACCAGGCAACCTTTGTGTACGGACCGGATATCTATTATAAGTTAATACCGGTAGACCATATTCTCCACAAAATAAACCAGCAGGTGGACTTTCCATCTGTGAATGAAGCATGTAAAGGCCTTTACTCGCAAGATAACGGCAGACCAGTGAAAAATCTCCCTGGAATAACGTTTCGTTCAGCGATAGTCCAGTACATGAATAATTACTCTGATAGAGACATGGAAGAAGCTGCCAGATA
>CAJHIR010000098.1 GCA_905067535.1 Candidatus Argoarchaeum ethanivorans | reverse complement strand
ATTACCTTAATATTAATCACGCAATAGCTGTTAGCAACGGAACAACTGCACTTGATGTTGCGCTTAAAGCATCAGGAATTAAACAAGGGGATGCGGTCATTGTCCCTTCTTTCACTTTCATATCTACCGCAAACTCGATTCTGTTCCAGGCAGCCAAACCTGTTTTTGTGGATGTGGATGAGAGAACCTTCAATATAAATCCTGATGATGCATTGGAGAAAATAACCGATAGAACAAAAGCGATTATTGGCGTGCACCTATTTGGTCATCCATTTGATGTGAAGACGATACAGGATATATGCGAAGACCGTAATCTAATTTTAATTGAAGACTGCGCACAAGCTCACGATGCCGAGTATGAGGGTAGAAGAGTTGGAAGCTTTGGATTGGTTAGCTGTTTCTCTTTCTATGCAACAAAGAACATGACCACTGGAGAAGGAGGGATGATAACAACCGACAGTAATGAAATAGCAGAGACGTGCAGATTGCTCAGAAATCATGGTGAAAGTCAAAAGTATTGCCACACGATGTTGGGCTACAATTACCGAATGACGGATATACAGGCTGCTATAGGTCTTGCACAATTAAAGAAGTTAGATGGATTCAGCGAAAAGAGAATAAAGAATGCAGTGCATCTCAATAAACACTTAAAAGTACCAGGGCTCGATATCCCGTCTGTGAAAAAAGGAGTTAAGCATGTATATCATCAGTATGCAGTTACGATTGAGGAAGGAGAGGGATTTCCAATGTCGAGAGATGAGTTTATGCAGTATCTAAAAGAGAAAGGTATTGGGTGTGCGATCCATTACCCTCTGCCAATCCACAAGCAACCATTGTATCAACAATTGGGCTATACAGATGAAAATGTCCAGTGCCCTGTCGCTGCAGCGTTATCTGAAAAGATTTTGAGCTTACCAGTTCATCCAGCATTAACAGAAAAGGATTTAAGGTATATTACAGAAGTAATAAATAATTTGAAGAGCAATCGGGAGGACTAAAATGAAAGTCGGTGTTATCGGGACTGGAACCATGGGGAAGAACCATGTCCGAATCTATTCAGAACTTAAAGAGGTTAAGGATGTATGTGCCTTTGATGTTGATACAGAGAATATAAAAAGGCTGAAGGAGTATGGTGTCATCGTTTGCGATTCTGAGGAAGAGCTTTTGGAACGAGTTGATGCGGTAAGCATTTGCGTTCCAACAAGATATCATCTTGAGGTTGCTAAAAGAGCGATTGAAAAAGATGTTCACTGCCTGATAGAAAAGCCGATTGCGTCAACCGTCGAAGAGGGCGAGGAATTAGTAGAATTACTGGAAAATAAGGATTTAATCGCCGGCGTTGGTCATATCGAGAGGTTTAATCCAATTATAAGTGAGATCGAGAAAATAATAAAAAAACCGCTTTATGTTGAGATAAGAAGGCACAATCCGGCATCGTCAAGGATAACGGACAGCACGGTTGTTGAAGATTTGATGGTTCATGATATTGATATTGTATTCAATGTTTTGTTTGACGGTGCTTATGAGATTTATAGTGCGGGAAACAACGATCTGTGCACAGCATTGATTAAATTCGATTCTTCTATTGTGTCGTTGTCTGCGAGTAGGAAAGCGTCGAAAAAAATCAGGTCGGTGTATATAGAGGAGGAAGAGTTCACGATTGAAGGAGATTTTATGAACCAGGAGATATATGTTTACAGGAAGCCTGGGAAGTATGGCATAGAAAATGAGCGATATACACAGGAGAACATCATCGAGAAGGTTTTGGTGAATAAGGTGGAGCCATTAAAGGAGGAGTTGAAAACATTTGTCAGGTGCGTGGAGAAGGGCGAGGAATTCACGATTACGCCCTTGCAGGCGTTTAACAATCTGAGAATATGTGAGGAGATTAGGAGATTGAATGGCATTCTTTAGGCATCCCACGGCAGTTGTGGAAAGCGATGATATGGGAGATGGGACAAAGATATGGCATTTTGTGCATGTACGGGAGAATGCAAAGATTGGAAAAAATTGCATTGTGGGGAAGAGCGCGTATATAGATGTGGATGTGGAGATAGGGGATGGAGTGAAAATCCAGAATTTTGTTTCTGTTTATAAAGGAGTGAGGATAGAGGACGATGTTTTCGTTGGTCCTTCGGTAACGTTCACAAATGATTCATATCCAAGGGCATTTAGTTGGGACGAGGATAAGATAACCCCAACCGTGGTCAAAAAGGGTGCAAGCATCGGTGCTAACTCAACTATTGTTTGCGGTGTTGCAATCGGAGAGTATGCAATGATCGGGGCTGGTTCGGTAGTAACGAAGGATGTGCCGCCTTTTGGTCTGGTGTACGGAAATCCAGCGGAATTGAAAGGTTTTGTGTGCTATTGCGGAAAGAAACTGAGTGAAATTATTACAGAAGGTGATGGAAAAATAGTTTAT
>CAJHIR010000097.1 GCA_905067535.1 Candidatus Argoarchaeum ethanivorans | reverse complement strand
ACCTTAGAAAAATTGAGAGCGGATGCTGATGGTCTGACACAGGAAGAAGCAGAAAAAAGGCTTGAAGAGTACGGATACAACGAAATCATCGAAAAGAAAGTGAATCCTCTTGTAAAATTCTTTGGCTATTTCTGGGGACCAATCCCGTGGATGATTGAAATTGCAGCTGTTCTCTCTCTCGCAATTCATCATTGGGCTGATTTCTGGATTATCCTGATTCTTCTGCTGGTGAATGCTGTTGTTGGTTTCTGGCATGAGCATAAAGCAGAGAATGCGATTGAACTTCTCAAGAAAAGATTATCATTGAATGCCAAAGTTCTTCGAGCCGGTGGGTGGCAGGTCATTCCTTCGCGGGAGCTTGTACCTGGGGACATTGTTAGAGTGTGTCTGGGAGATATTGTGCCTGCCGACATAAAACTCGTGAGTGGGGATTATGTGCAGGTGGACGAGTCTGCACTTACCGGCGAGTCATTGCCTGTGGAAAAACATGCTGCAGATGTGGCTTACTCAGGTTCGATTATCAAACTGGGTGAAGCGACCGCTGTCGTGTACGCTACCGGGATGAACACGTACTTTGGCAAAACCGCAAAATTGGTAGAGGTAGCGAAAACAGAGAGCCATTTCCAGAAGGCAGTAGTAAAAATTGGGGATTACCTTATCGTTTTGGCTATACTTCTTGTTGGGCTTATCTTCATGGTTGCCATGTTCAGGCACGAGAGTCTGATTGAAACACTACAGTTTGCATTAATTTTAACAGTAGCAGCCATTCCCGTCGCACTACCTGCGGTACTCTCGGTTACAATGGCAGTTGGTGCTGCTGCACTTGCAAAGAAAAAGGTGATCGTCAGCAAACTGGCTGCTATTGAAGAAATGGCAGGGATGGATGTTCTATGCTTGGATAAAACAGGGACACTGACACAGAACAAGTTGACGCTTTTCGAGCCTGTTATATTCCCAGGATACGAGAAAGAAGAAGTGATTCTCCTTGGTACACTCGCATCCCGCGAAGAGGATCGTGACCCAATTGATCTCGCAATTATTAACAGTGCAAAAGATCTATTGATTAAAACCGATAAATACAGTGTAACATCGTTTGTACCTTTTGACCCGGTGCACAAACGCACAGAAGCAAGCATTCACGATGCCAGGGGAAATATCTTTAAAGTCTCGAAAGGAGCTCCACAGGTAATTCTATCGCTTGTAGAAAATGCGCATGAAATTGGGGAGGTAGTCAATCAAAAAGTCATAGAGCTTGCAGAAAAGGGCTACCGAGCACTTGGTGTAGCACGAACAAACGAAGCCAGAGTGTGGGAGTTTGCAGGAATAATTCCCCTGTACGACCCGCCCCGCAAGGATTCCGCAGAGACGCTCAAGACTGCAAAAGATATGGGCGTTCAGGTGAAGATGATAACAGGAGACCATATTGCAATTGCCAAAGAGACTGCCAGACTGATTAATCTTAGTACGAATATCCTGCTATCCCCAAGTGTTGTCGGTAAGAAAGATTCGGAATTGCAGAGGCTTGTTGAGGAAGCAGATGGTTTTGCCGAGGTTTATCCAGAGCATAAATACAGTATTGTAGAATCTCTCCAGGCAACAGGGCACATTGTTGGGATGACAGGGGACGGGGTGAACGATGCACCAGCATTAAAAAAGGCAGATGTGGGAATTGCAGTGGAAAATGCAACTGACGCTGCACGTTCGGCAGCAGATATTGTTTTGACACTGCCAGGATTGTCTGTTATTATTGACGCCATCAAAGAAAGTCGTAAAATCTTCCAGCGGATGAATAGCTATGCCATCTATCGCATTGCTGAAACGATTCGGGTGTTACTCTTCATGACATTTGCTATTCTAATATTTAATTTTTATCCCATAACAGCACTCATGATCGTTCTTTTAGCACTACTTAACGACCTGCCAATTATGAGCATTGCATACGACAATGTTAAATATTCGGATAAGCCAGAGAAGTGGGATATGCGGGTGGTGCTTGGAATAGCAACCGTTCTGGGCATTGCTGGTGTCATATCTTCATTTGGAATCTTCTACATAGGAGAGGAGGTTTTACACCTGACTCGTGAGAGCATTCAGTCGTTCATTTACCTGAAGCTCTCTGTTGCAGGACACCTGACACTGTTTGTAGCACGAACAAGAGGGCCCTTCTGGTCCATCAAACCATCCAGGATTCTTTTATTAGCTATTATCTCAACCCAGATAATTGCCACATTGATTGTTGTTTATGGAATCCTTCTACCGCCAATCGGCTGGAGGTTAGCACTGTTTGTCTGGGTCTATGCACTGGCATGGTTCATTGTAAACGATTATGTGAAGCGTGCTGCGTATGATCTTTTTGACCATGGTAAAATTATCTTTCATAGATAAATATGGTTCAGTATAAAAAGAACCACGAGATTTGAAAG
>CAJHIR010000096.1 GCA_905067535.1 Candidatus Argoarchaeum ethanivorans | reverse complement strand
GTGTCACTATCATCTGCTACCTTAAATTTCAACTCACCCATGATGTCTTGAGTACTATCTGAATCAAGTGTTACGTCGTCGTCCTTGTTCCTAAGTACTATTTGAGTACTATTACTCTCACCTGCTACTTCCATTACTCCGTATGTGTCGCTACTCTTGATTTCAAGTACGGAATCAGAAACAGCCCATGTGTATTTAAGCTGCACCATATCACTGGTTGCACCTGCAAACACACTGTCTACATAAGTTACAAAGATAGGAGCATCGGTTTTGCCACCTATATCCTTTCTGTATACAAACACATTTTCATTTTCTACGACTTCATCTTCGAGCTTTACGCCATCCTTGCTTAGAACAAGCCATGCCTGTCTTGGGGATGCTTTGGCATCGATCGACTGTGCCATTAATGTCCAGCCATCTCCAATATCCCATGTCTCGCCAATTGTCAAGGTCTTCTTGTCAGTAGATCCCTGTTCAAGAACTTGCTTAACAAGCTTCTTTGCATCGCCTTTTAGGGCAATGTACTTTTCAGCCTGCCAGCCCACAACAGCATAGTGTGATCCATTATTTGTAACATCACCATTGTTGTTAAGTCCGTCTTTTACAAACTTACTTTCCTCTGAATAGACTTTGTATTTCTTGAGTTGTCTTGTTGCTGTATAGGTCAAATCGCCATCATCAATTGTTCTACCAGTAATGCTAGTTATGGTAAGGTTTTCTGATTTCAGGTCTTTCTTGAGATCATACCAGAAACCAGCGAAATTGTTTGCATCCCACGAAAAAACTGGGTCAGACTCATTGTATACAGTCCCACGAACTTCATATATTCCAGGTTCTGTGCGTGTAACCGTCGGGTAGAATCGAAGAGTGTCACTATCATCTGCTACCTTAAATTTCAACTCACCCATGATGTCTTGAGTACTATCTGAATCAAGTGTTACGTCGTCGTCCTTGTTCCTAAGTACTATTTGAGTACTATTACTCTCACCTGCTACTTCCATTACTCCGTATGTGTCGCTACTCTTGATTTCAAGTACGGAATCAGAAACAGCCCATGTGTATTTAAGCTGCACCATATCACTGGTTGCACCTGCAAACACACTGTCTACATAAGTTACAAAGATAGGAGCATCGGTTTTGCCACCTATATCCTTTCTGTATACAAACACATTTTCATTTTCTACGACTTCATCTTCGAGCTTTACGCCATCCTTGCTTAGAACAAGCCATGCCTGTCTTGGGGATGCTTTGGCATCGATCGACTGTGCCATTAATGTCCAGCCATCTCCAATATCCCATGTCTCGCCAATTGTCAAGGTCTTCTTGTCAGTAGATCCCTGTTCAAGAACTTGCTTAACAAGCTTCTTTGCATCGCCTTTTAGGGCAATGTACTTTTCAGCCTGCCAGCCCACAACAGCATAGTGTGATCCATTATTTGTAACATCACCATTGTTGTTAAGTCCGTCTTTTACAAACTTACTTTCCTCTGAATAGACTTTGTATTTCTTGAGTTGTCTTGTTGCTGTATAGGTCAAATTGCCATCATCAATTGTTCTACCAGTAATGCTAGTTATGGTAAGGTTTTCTGATTTCAGGTCTTTCTTGAGATCATACCAGAAACCAGCGAAATTGTTTGCATTCCACGAAAAAACTGGGTCAGACTCATTGTATACAGTCCCGCGTATTTCAACGCTTGTCGCCTGTATTGCTGCACTTGCCGGCAGTACTGCTAACAGAAGCAGCAATATCCCTGCAATTGCAGTTGTTGTAATCATTTTTTTATTCATCATTATATTCCTCCATTATTTTTTCTTATGTTTTTTCTCCTTTTTTACAATTTTATATTCTTTTGTTTGTTGTGTCCGTTGATTACGATGTAATCAACTGGTACTGCTGCAATCGTACAATCGGTAATGTGTAATCCGTAACATATCACTTATTACCCAGTTACTGACGGCACAGCCGTCACAGCACCTTCGTGTTCATCCCATATTGTGGACTAAACACTATATACACATCTCACCTTTTAAATCTTTTGTGGTCGCACCACCTCCTGATACCGCCCAGATAGCAAAAATCTTCAATACTTACACCAAATGACTTGCAGAAAGTGTTGCTTTTATCTCGGATATTTCCCGGTGCAGTTCCTCGTACTTATTCCATAGCCCTGAAACCATTTCACTGGTGCTGTATTTGATTTCAGTGGTATCCTCTTTTATGGTTGTCATGGATGACGTGACCTGTTTAATCTGTGATGTATCTTCTTTCACGCTTTTCAGAACCTCTATTGTGGTGTCCTGTTTATCAAGCATCGTTGATGTATCTTCTTTCACCGATTTTATAGCGCTGATGGTCTCACTGAAACCATTCTGTGCAGCCTCTATGAGTTTCTTCAGCAGGTGAGCACCAGTATCAAGGCACTCATCTGTTTCACATCCTCCAACAAGCTTATTGAAGCCTG
>CAJHIR010000095.1 GCA_905067535.1 Candidatus Argoarchaeum ethanivorans | reverse complement strand
GGGATAGACATTATTCCGTACTTTCTTGAAGACCGGGGATTTTCATCGACATTAAGTTTCCCAAAAACGATCTTACCTGCATAATCCTTTGCCATTGCATCAATAATTGGCCCAATCATCTGGCATGGCTTGCACCACGTAGCCCAGCAGTCTATTACCACAAGTGGGTACTTTCTGACCGTTTCATCGAAATTGGTATCTGTAATCCTGACTGGGGAAGCAGTAGCTTCTTCTGTCTTAGATGCTGTGCCAGGTGAGAAGCGTTTCTTTATCTCATCTCGCTTATGGTAATTCTTGGATTGGTCTGAAGATACTTGAGAATCTTCATCTGTCTATCGTTCAAATAGATCTGTCCTTTTTCTTCTTTCAGACGCCGATCCACACTCAGGTCTAAAATCGCCTGTTTAACACGACCCATACTTACTGCTACGCCCTCTGTAAAATACTCCAACCACTGGGTGATGTTTACCGTTTGCGTGTCAACAGTCTGGAGAGCTCCGTAGTATCTACTGCGATCCTCGTTATAGTAATCGTCCAGTGCAAAGAAACGTTTCGTGTCAAAACCCCTGAGGTATAGAATCAGGGTTGCAAGTGCCCGTGCAGTTCTACCGTTGCCGTCTACAAAGGGATGTATCCGAACGAGTTCGTAGTGTGCAATCCCGCTCATAAGAACAGGGTATAGTTCTTTTGCTTCTTTACTGTTTAGCCATGCAATAAAATCGTTCATTAAAGGGGGTACTTGTGATGCATCTGGAGGTTGAAAGGCTATCCTTCCAAGACCGTTAACCACTGCCACCTGCACGTTTCGATAGCTGCCCGACTCTGAATCACTAAGAATCCCCTGCGTATTAAGCCTGTGCACTTTCAGGATTATATCCTCTGTAATCGTATCAACACCTTTCTCTCCTAACTTATCGATGTATTCCAAGACCTTCACGTATCCCCTGACTTCTTTCTTGTCTTTCTCCCATGCCGCTATATCCTCCCCACGAAGCAGCCTGCCAACCTCTTCCATCGTGAGCCTGTTTCCTTCGATACTCGTGGAATGGTGAGCCATCTTAAGAATCGCCTCTTTTCTCAATTTGACCTCCCACTTTGGAAGAAGCGGTGCATTGAGTACAACCTCACGAGAAGCAGAGATCTCTGCAGTATGATTGAGGATTCTGTTTGTAATAGTAAAATTTGGACGGTACATGCTTTAGATACTCTTCGCTTTTTTAACGTATAGGAAAGTATAAACACAACTATATTCTCTTGCACTCGATTGCTTTCTGCACAACAAAGTTGTGCAGTTTTTAAGTCGTGGGTTTGCCAGATCAGGAACATCACTCATATAATATCACATATATCCAACCTGGTAAAAAAAACTAATGGTACTGCACAATTGTACATGAAAACTATCACGGAATCCGTTCTGCAAATTTTTTTATCCAATTTTCCTAAATTAAGAATTCAAGAGCCCATAAACCAAAGATTATTTCATACATTCAAAAATGGCTGAGGCTTTTATTTATATTTAATTATTAAATACAAAATTGTAGCAGTAAACACAAGGGTTATTCCGTTTGCAAGAATGACAGGAATATCCTTTATGAAAATCCCATATACAAACCACAGGAATACTCCGATTGTTAAAACTGTATACATTCCAAATGATAAATCTTTTGTATGCTTTGATCTTATTGTCTTTATTGCCTGCGGTAAAAATGAGATGGTCGTGCAGGTTGCTGCTACCAATCCAAGTATAGTTATTAAATTCATAATATTTGAGTTAAGAGGCACTATCTATTAATGTTTGTATTCCTTCCTTAATACCGTTCTGTCAGTTGTTTTTGCTATGTTAATGATTGCTAAAACATGCCCAAGGTAAGTTGTGGTAGATACGTCCCTGCTGCCAAGTGCACTCCATCAGTCTTTGTAAGTTGCCTTACTCTTCTATTTTCATATACTTAAGCACTCGCCTGTATAATGGTTTAGTTTATGTATTATTATTTCCATCATGTGTTTATTTTATGGTTGCTGGTCGTTGTCATTTCTGTGGTAAATACGAACTGATGCTTTTTACCTGCAAGTACTGTGGCGGGCGTTTTTGTGCTGATCACCGCCTGCCAGAGAATCATCATTGTCTTGGTCTTGCAGAATATAAACAGAAACTCTGGGAATCTGGAAAATTGCATGAGAATGTACAGAATTATGCCGGCGAAGCTGTACAAAAAGGTCTTGGAGGTGCTTCAAGCTGGCTCAGGTTTGCATCGAATAATAGTGCCTTAGCCCTGCTTATAATCATATCATTCGTGTTTTTACTTGAACTCATCCCTGTTATATCTAATATTGTGTACCATGCTCTTGTATTTTATCCCCCTGCTTTATTTAATCGCCCTTGGACGATTGTCACGTATATGTTTTTGCATGGTGGTTTCACACATCTGCTTTTTAACGGCATGTTCCTGTTCTTCTTTGGACCTGAACTTGAACGCCGCATTGGCACACCAAGATTTTTGCTTATTTTTTTTGCATCAGGAATTGTCGCAGCACTTGGACATATGCTTACGTCCAGCGTCCCGATTATTGGTGCAAGTGGGGCGCTTTATGGCGTACTTGCAACTCTTACGATACTTGCACCTCACATTCGAATCTATGTCTATTTTATTCCAATGCCGATCACTTATGCGCTCATATTGTTAGTACTGCTTGATTTTTTGATGATGGGGAGTGGCGATGCGGTTGCCCACATAGCACATCTTTCCGGACTGGTGGTTGGACTTGCAGCAGGATACCATTTAAAATCACAACATCGTATTGGATAGCAGTGCTGCACAATCAAGAGTTAGCGATTATTTCCTGCACTTGATTGCTAACGCACTTGATTGCTTGCGCAATCGAGAATTAAAAGTTACCTGTTATTTTCTGCACAACGAAG
>CAJHIR010000094.1 GCA_905067535.1 Candidatus Argoarchaeum ethanivorans | reverse complement strand
TGTTTATTGGTGAAGCTGGGAGGGGGTTATATATAAAGTCAATACATTTGGGATTATATCACAGCCGGGCACATCATAAGATTTATAACGTAAAAAATGAATGCTTAGATATTAATGGATAGTAACGTGGGCACACAACACAGAATGCTGAAGCAGGGTGCATTGGTCTATTACGCAGGCTCGGCGATTTTTGCATCAGGTATTGCACTGTTGGCGTTGGGAGTTGCATTTATCATGATGCAGAAAATACACTATGGCTCTGAGCCTGGAGAAATCTTTCTCTCCTCCATTTTCATAGGTGTTGGAGCTACGATGATTTTAACAGGCATGAATATGATGATGAGGCAGACGCGATATGGGTATTATCTCGTTGGCGCAAGTACGTTCGCATCATTGTTTGCACTTCTCGTGTTTACATACAACTATCCACAAAAATGGTACTATCCGCTTATAAACTATGTTCTTGCCCTATACGTTGTTGGGCTTTTGGTATTAGTGGGAAATGCATTTGCAAATGTGGTTCTCTGGATGATTGAGGGTGAGCCAGGAGTTGCTGTAAGAAAAGAGGAGCTGAGAATATATACAGATGAAGAAATAGAGCGAGACATAGAAGATGCAACAAGGAAAAGTATAGAGCTTTCTGCCAGTGAACTAACATTCAAAGAGCCCTATGCAGAGGATGTAAAATATGGAAGGATTTTTCGTGAGACGCGCGGAACCACCATCAGGATCAAAGATAACTTAGATGAAGTGACAAGCCTTGTGAAGACAGTAAATCCTGGTGGGAGGATAAAGTCGGGTTCTGCAGAGATTGAAAGCGCATCAAAGAATCTCGTGGATATTTTAAGAGTAGGCTCTGTTAAGAAGAGTAAATCCAGAGAAATAAAGGATAAAGTCGTGGGCACGATGGAAAGGTTTTATTCATTGATTACTGTAAAGAGAGGTGGATAAATTGATCAATATTGTTGTATTTATGTACTATGTTGTATGTAATAATGTTAAAAATAAGGTGATGTAAAAATGGCAAAAGGTATAGATATAGGAACAATGAACATTATCTGCTCAGAGAAGGAAGATGGAGACATTGTGTTCACACGAGAACGAAATGCGTTTTTGGAACTTGAATCAAGTGACCTTACAAAGACGATGCTGGACAGTGCACAGGTCCTTTATGTTGAACGGGATAATGTTGTTTACGTACTGGGAGAAGATGCATTCAAATTTGCAACAATATTTGGGAAAACTGCGAGAAGGCCAATGAAAAGCGGTATAATAAGTCCTAGTGAAAAGGATGCAATACCAACGATCAAGCTGATATTGGAACGAGTCGTGGGAGAGCCACGTTATCGAAATGAAGTGCTGTGTATTTCATCTCCGGCAGACCCTATAGATACAAATATGAACGCTTTGTACCACAAGAAGATGATGGAAGCGCTGGCAAGGAAAATGGCTTACAAAACACACGTGATTGACGAAGGTTTGGGCGTGGTTTATTCCGAACTTTCTGAGTATAACTTTACTGGACTTGGGATAAGCATAGGCGCTGGACTCACGAACGTGACGCTTGCATACTTAGCCACGCCAGTGATGTCATTTAGTATAGGCAGAGGTGGGGATTGGATTGACGAGCAGGTTTCAATCACGACTGGTCTCTCAAAGGAGTATGTGTGTGCAGAGAAGGAGAGAGGATTTAAGATTGGGCTGGAAGTCGAATATGGAAGCGCGGATGGTGCACTTTCCATTTATTACGACGCTTTGATGACATATATTATAAAAAACCTCAACAGGAAGCTTGCAGAGATAACACCGCCAAAAGTGGAGTTTCCAGTTGCACTCGCAGGAGGAAGTTCCCTGCCAGCTGGATTTTCAGAGATGTTTGAGCAGAAATTGAGAGAAGCAAAACTCCAGATTGACATATCTAATATAAAGCGTGCAAAAGAGCCGATGTATTCAGTTGCAAAAGGATGTTTGATTGCAGCAAGAGCGCAGGAAGGGGAGGAGATATGGCATGAAGAGGGAACAGAAGAAGTTGTTTAAGTAAGTAATATTTGTTTCAAGCTTGAACCACAAGATTGTATAGATTTCATGAGAGAATTATATATTATTCAGTAAATATAATTTGAGACTTTTATGGCATGAACCACAGGAGGTACGAATGGGCACAGGGAGTTAGGTTTTGTCTTCGAGAACGAGTGGCAGAGCTTCCGCACCAAAAAAGATTGAAATCTGGAGCCTAAGTTTGGCAGATTTTACTCTTTTTGAAAGATGATGTTCTTTCTTTTAGCTTGAAAGTTCTTGTGTTTTATCTGGAAAATCCAATTGACAGTTCACAAAAATTTATGTCTAAATCTATGAAATTCCATGTCTTTTGTCTTAAAGTCAGTGTGTTTTATTTTTTGTATTCGGTGTAGCCACATCTCCCACATGAACGTCTGTCTTCGTGCTCTGCAAGAAACACACCTTCTCCACATTTCGCGCAAGTGACTTTTAGTCTTTTTAGCGTGTCACCCTCTATTTTATAGTAGTTTTTGGGTTGCATCATCGTCACTTCTTTTTTTCATCTTTCTTTTTCTTTGCATCTCGGTTAAGCATATAAGCATTCTCTATTTTCGC
Source organism: Candidatus Argoarchaeum ethanivorans (assembly GCA_905067535.1). Next base: position 324 of record CAJHIR010000094.1, on the reverse strand, counting down.
GGCTTTTGTTGCATCAGTATATATGCGAGCACTCGCAATTATTTCCTGTTTTCCAAATTCTGTTTTAATCTTTTCTACCACCACAGTATCAAGGGCTGCACCATATTTTGACGCTATTTTTTCTTTCATCATCCCACGGGTTGGGGTGGTAGATATACTGGACGCTTTAATTACTAACTCTCTTCGATCAAGCAAAGAATTTGTATGATCTTGTATTACTTCAAGTTCCATTGTGTTTCACCTGTTCTTTTCTTATCTCCATAGCATATAACGTTTGGGTAAATACTGCCGAGGCATAATCTAATTTTCTATTAATTTCCTATG
>CAJHIR010000093.1 GCA_905067535.1 Candidatus Argoarchaeum ethanivorans | reverse complement strand
ACACACTAACACCGAAACCAATTTAACAGTTACGCAAACACAGAAAATCATGGTTGCCTGGATGTTTGGTTCCAGGTATGTATTTCGAGCCGATGTAAAAAACTACGAGAGTTCACAAGATTGATATAAGAAATTGAACATAATATGAAAGATACATTACCTGAACATCACCGCTGCGGTTAACCTTTTATAGGAATGTAGCTCATTTATTAATGCTTACGGTGTTGCAATCTCATGATAGGTTTAAAGATTTCAAAGGATTCTTCAGCGAAGAATTTATAGCCTATCGCAATGACTGTTCATCACTTAATTGAGCTGCCTGTTGCCATGAGAAGCGTTAATAAAAAAGATAGTTTAACTGGTGTGATTATTAATCAACTGGGCAAAGAGGTAGATCTGCCAAATTTGTTTAGATCATATCCTGATATTGCACGTAAGGTCCAAGTTTGTCTCGATAAATATTTCAAATAAATTCCGGATGTGTTTTATGAAAGCTGTCTGTTTGTGTTTTCAGGTGCATCAGCCGTTCAGGGTTAGATGGTATTGGCCGCGGGAGGGCTACAGCAGGGATGCTGCGTCTGTTGATCTCTATTTTGACCAGGCTTTTAACTACTCTGTTTTTGAGAAGGTGTGCAGGGGTTATATTCAATCCAATAAGGTGGTTGGAGATACGAAGCTTGTCTGCACATTTAACATATCAGGCACGCTGTTTGATCAGTGCAAGTGGCATCCAGAACTGATCGATTCGTTTAAAAAACTTAAAGGAGCAGGTGTCGAGTTTGCATCGTCACCTTATTATAATTCGCTCTCCTCTCTTTTTGAAAGAGAAGATGAATTCGTGCGGCAGGTTAAAATGCACAAGAGTGCCCTTCTAAGAAACCTTGGCGTTACAAGTACTTCTTTTATTAATACCGAGCTTGTGCATAATGCAACCATTGCGCGCTGCCTCTTAAAGCTTGATTTTTCAGCGGCTGTGTCTGAAGGTAGTGATAATCTGGGGGATCAGTGCTGTTACGTTTTTGATGATGGTAACATTCCTTTTCTGCGGCGGCATCGAAGGTTGAGTGAGGATGTCCAGTTTCGTTTTTCTGATACGAACTGGTCTGAGTATCCAGTAACTGCAAAGAAATTTGTGCAGTGGATTGATTCGATGAAAGGAGACGTGTTAACTCTTTACATGGATTATGCCAGTTTTGGAGCGCAAGAGCGAGGAAGATCTTCGCTTGAGTTTCTTTCCAATCTCTCTGATGAATTCTCTCTCCACGGCATTCAGTTATTAACAGTTGCTGACGCAGTATCAACGTTTGAAGCAGCTTCTTACAAGGAGAATATGAATTTTTCTCGTTTTGATCTCAAACACTGCCTTTCAAATCACATGCAACATGTGTACTTCAATGAATTAAAACGCCTCAGCAGCATGGATTTTGTGCGGGATGATATTTTTGGATATTTGCAGCAGGTGGATATTCTCTCTACGATGGATACAACTAAGCCGCATCCATTTGATTCTGCAGTCAATGCGTTTTCAATTCTTTCAGATTATGCACGGAGGAGGGTCTAAACTTTTGCAGTCTGTTTGTTTTTATTTTCAGGTGCATCAGCCTTATCGCCTCAGGTGGTTCTGGCCAGATAACCGCTCTTCTTTTGACCGGTACTTTGACGACCACATCAATAAGACGTTGCTCAAAAAGGTTTCATCCAAGTGTTACTGGCCTGCTAATAAACTGATTCTGGAGTTAATCGATACACACTCCAAAGAGTTTAAGGTGAGTTATTCTGTCACCGGCACGTTGATTAACCAGTTGCAGCGATGGGACAAAGACCTTCTTGAAACCTTTGTGCAGATGGCAGATTCCGGTTGTGTTGAGTTCATTGATGAGACATATTATCATTCTCTATCCGGTTTGTTTGAATCAAAAGACGAGTTTAGAGAGCAAATACGCGAGCACAATGCACTGATGCAGGATGAGTTTCGTTATGCTCCAAAGGTGTTTAGAAACACCGAGGTATTGTATAACAATTCCATCGCTCGCACAGTGTCAGGTCTTGGTTACAAGGCAATATTGACTGAAGGCATAGAGCATGCATTAAGCAATCGTTCACCAAACTATGTGTATACAGCTTCCGAGACTGACCTCTCTATATTGTTTCGAAACTATCGGTTGAGTGATGATATCGCGTATCGTTTCTCAGCACGATGGTGGAGCGAGTATCCGCTTACTGCTGATAAATGGGCTCACTGGGTGTCTTCGGCCGAGGGAGACACGTTTAATATCTTTATGGATTATGAGACATTCGGGGAGCATCAATGGACAGACACTGGAATATTTGAGTTTCTAAGACACCTGCCAGACGAAGTGCTTTCTGCTGGTTTAAGCTTTAACACGCCTTCAGAGGTTGTATCCATGTATCCTTCTCACGGTGAGATCGATGTTGGTGATTTTTCCACGATCTCATGGGCAGATATGGAACGCGACACCAGTGCATGGCTTGGAAACGACATGCAGCGAAGGTGTTTTGAGGAAATAAAGCTTCTTGAGCCATATGTGAAAATGACTGGAGACGATGAGTTGATTAGAATATGGCGGTATCTGCAAACCTCGGATCACTATTATTATATGTGCACCAAGTGGCTTTCTGATGGTGATGTTCATTCCTATTTCAGTATTCACAATTCGCCTTTTGATGCAGCAGTTAATTTTATGGCAGCAGTAATCGATTTTAAACTCAAGGTTTTTAAGAAGCTGCACAACCACACAACTTCGTTGTGCGGAAAATGACCAGTAACTGCACAACTTCGTTGTGCAGAAACGCACACTCCGTGTGCGAAAACAACAGGTAGCTTTCAATTCTCGACTGCAAGAAGCACTGTACAACTCCGTGTGCGAAAATAACTCTCGATTGCAAAGCAATCAAGTGCATAGAAAATAGCAGGTAGCTTTTGGTTCTCGATTGCGTTA
>CAJHIR010000092.1 GCA_905067535.1 Candidatus Argoarchaeum ethanivorans | reverse complement strand
TTGAGTTTTTAAATGGTATAACCAGCAGGTTACCTCTGATCACACGTGAACCACTTTGTCCCCACAGTGTAAGATCCTTTGAAATATCCTCATCCTGATCGATACGTGCTTCAATCTGCGAAGGTCCGTAGATTTGCTCTTCCTTGGTGAACTTGAAGACAGTAATTTCACCATAGTCGGGAAGATCCTGTTTTACTGCCATCCACGAGATCATGTTGTCCCGGTTAACTGGCGTAAATGGCAGCATGGTTACAAAGCTCAGTTCGCCGTTTAGCTGGAAAAGAACATTATAAGGCTGAACCCTGACTACTGATGCTTCATATTTTTCAGTAGGTACTTCCCAGAGGTCTTCTCTGTTGTAGAATACCTCTGGTGTTTTCATGTGGTAGGTTGTATATATTCTGGTCTGGATATTAAAGAGATCCTCAGAATAGCGAAGGTGTGCTTTTACATCTTCTGGCATAGCATCGAGTGGTTTGAAGATTTCAGGGTATATTTTAGCATAAGCCTGGAGGATTGGATCATCTTTTATAACGTAATAGGTGATTGTTCCGTTATAGGTGTCAATTACCGCTTTGACTGAATCAGAGATGTAGTTGAATCGTTTACCATTAAACAGGGTTGGCTCTGCATAGGGGTACCTGTTCGATGTTGTAAAGCCGCTTAACATCCAGTAAATCCTGCCGTCATCTGATATGAAAGCATGTGGAACGCTGTCAAATAATAAGTATGGTGTAACTTTCCCAACTCTCTCGTTAATGTTCCGATACAGATGAACCTTACTGCTTTCTGTGATGTATTCTGAAGTGTACAGCTTGATTTCTCCAAGTGCAAGGCTTAAGAACAATTTGTTTGTTGCCGTGAGAGGGATGCCGCCTGTTCCATGATATGTCGTGTACTTATTCTGGTCACCTTCCGGATAGTCAAATTCTTCACGGTTGGTGTTCGTTATGATATAATAGTTGGTCTGCTTTCCATAATAGATTCGTGGTTGTGTGATGACTATATCAGTAGTTTCTACTTTTGGAGGAATGTCTTTGATAATCATCCTCGGGAGCCCCTGGTTGTCTACATCGTTTACCGGGGCTACGACAACTCCGATGCCGTGTGTGTATATCAGGTGTTTATTGATCCACGTGTCTGCAGCACCCTGCAGTCTACCGGGAAGTATCTCTCTGAGGGACATCCACACCTGGGTTAGCTCACCGTTAATATGGTATCGGTCAACCACAACATCATCGAAGCCATAATAGGTTCTAATCTCCTGTCGCTGCCGGAAAGTGGTTAGAAGCGGCTGATGATCCCATAATCGAACATTATTAATGGTAGGTGAGTCACTGATGTCGTCAATGGTAAGATTATATGATATAGGATATATCTGTTCTTTGATATCTGTTAATCCGTATGCTTTGTTGGTCAGATCAATGCTATACTCAATGAATGGTTCTTCTAAAACAATCTCATTTGGTGAAACCTTAAACTCCTGCACGAACCATGCTGCTCCACCTCCTACAAAGGAAACAACAATGATTAACATTACAGCAGCAATTGGCATCTTTGTTGATAGTCCTTTACTGGATATTAGAGGGAGCACTGCAATAGTAATTCCTGCTGCAAGGAATATCAGGCTAATAATCAACGGGATATACTGGTTGATATTCACATCTACATATCCTGCACCATATACAACACCAGTAGTGCTGTAGAGTATGCTGAATCGTAAAAGATATACCTTAACTGCAAGGAGGAAAAAAACGAACATTAGAGGTAATCGCAGGTTTAAAGGCACTCGTTCTGAAACCAGTTTCCAGTTAAAAGATAAATATGCAAGAATTAGCAGCAGGCTGACAAGAACAAACAATCCAAGGAGATAGTTTAGCACAGCATGGAAAAATGGCAAGGAGAAAACATAAAATCCAATATCTTTTCCAAAAACAGGGTCAACGCTTCCAAATAGACTCTTGTTAAAATACAGGAGTACTGTATTCCACTTGCTTGACAAATTCAAGCCTGCAAAGAGAGAAATAATCAAAAAAGCAATGCCAATCTTTGTTTTGATGGATTCAATCACTGTTTTTGTTGGAGTCTCTGGAGTGACATCGATATATTCTTTTGGTACCTGCTCCCACGTTGTCCAAATAGGCGTAAATGTGGTAGTTGTTGCAAGAATGACTTTCTTAAACCGATTCCATGCAAAAAACAATACACTGATGCACAATAAGAATCCTATGACAAATAGTATAAGCTTGGTTGTAAAGGTAACAATAAATACCTGTGAATAGCCAATCGATTCAAACCACTTATAATCGACTACAAAACGTGAGAGTGTACTAACACCAAAAAACAAAATAATAGCAATTAAAAACAGGATTTTTGGAAGCGTTCCAATAGGAGTGGGTTTATTATTATTATTCATGATAAAAATGAAGCATGTTCTGTTATTTATTATACGTAGTAGTTTGAAGGGGCTTCTGTCTGTTTTTGCTTGTGTTTTTCAAAGTTGATGGTTGGTATTGGTATAGCAGGCGGTAGTCCCATACTTTTTGATATGCTGATTGCAAGAGGTGCAAGGTTTAATACAGTGGTGTTTGCAATCTCGTTTTGGACCTCTATGGGTGCACTTCCCGAATCCCATTGTTTTTTAATATCATCCATATCTTCTTTTGTGTAGTAGTTAGCACTACCCTCGAAGCGAATCTGACCAATGCTTGGATTCAGATAGTTTATAGAGAGGGCATATTCAACTTTGATGGTTGCACTCTTGCCAAATGGTGTTTGCATCGCAGACATCGAAGGATTTCTAAGATTAATATCATAGTTAATATTAATATTTCGATACTTTCTGAATTCTTCCTGTAACATGTATGTCTTTGATTCTATGTGTGTTACACTAAAATTTACTATCATTAATTATGTGCGATTGTTTTGATATGCTTTAAACATTTGCATGCTCGATTTGGAGGCTATCAAATTAGAAACCGGAAC
>CAJHIR010000091.1 GCA_905067535.1 Candidatus Argoarchaeum ethanivorans | reverse complement strand
GAAGATACTTCTTTTTTAATGGCATCAATTTTAGAAGCTCTTGATTATGATACAATTATACTAATTTATTCTGACCACGCAGCAGTTGGCGTCTGGTGTGATAGTTGCTCTGGAACATATTACAATTATGATGGTAAAAAATATTTCTTTTTGGAAACAACAGGTTACGCAGATAATTGGGAAATCGGTAAAATCTGGGGAAAATACGAAACAGAATCACCAAGAATTATTTGATTACTATATACCCAGCAGCAGAGCTTGCGGTTGGGACAAGCCACGAAGCGAGCTTTTTTAAGCGTGGATATATAAGAACATTAATGGTCGAGTTGAAACATGCAAGCCATTGCGTTTATAAAATATGATACCATAAGGTGCTTTGCATAAAATAACGAGTAGCCTTTAACTCTTGATTGCGCAAGTACTGCATACTGCGTATACAGAAATTACAATAAACTGTGCAACTTCGTTGTGCAGAACCGCATACACCGTGTGTGGAAATAACTCTCGATTGCGCTAGCAATCGAGTGCTGAACATGTACTGTCTTATCACTCTGTGGTTATTGGACTCAAGATTTGTAGTGGAATCCATCTCATATTGCTTATTTTGTTTCTTGTCACTCTCTTTCCAAATATGCAGCTGAAGCTGGGTGTCTCTTAATTCCACTTGCACCTGTATCAGATATCAAAACAGTTGGTGTCAGCGTACATTTGTCACATTTTAACTTATAGGGGTGGCTGCCTCTAATAATTCGTATCGCTGTTCCGTTATTTATCGTGATTTTTACTTGCCTGAAGGTATAAAAGTTATATCTAAAAGATATTGGAGTGGAGTCTTGTGGTTAGCTAAACAAACACTATTTCTGTTTGATTGTTGCAATGTCGCCAAGAGTTGTTTCTTTGTTCCCTCCTGCACGTTTGTACTCTCCTGAAGTTATTTGTTCTGTTAGTCTGATGTGAAGTGTGTGTTCGAGTTTTTTTCTCACGCTATCTTCCGGGTGTATATCTCCACGCTCTATTTTGCGAATAAGACTTGCTTTTTCGTTAATTTTGTCTGCCAGTTCGTCTATAGTTAGTCCCGCGTTTTCACGTGCCTGTTTTATTAGTGCGTTGAGGTCTGTTATCAGTTCTTCTTTGAGTGCGTCAAAGATATCGCGTCTTGGTCTTTTTGCCAATACAGTTCTGCCCATAGCCGCGGGTGCCGTTTTTTGCGTGGCTGGTGGCGTCTGTTGTATACTTATTGTTTTTCCATGCTGTGCACACTTTGGGCAAACTTCAAGCGTTGTTCCTTCAATTCTTACACGCTGGGAGCGTCCTCTTATTTCCTGTCCGCATATTTCACATTGCATATTAACCATCTTTTTGTTTGTTGATTCTTTTGTTTGCATAATTCGTTTTGTAGATAAAAAAAGTTTGCATTAGTAAATTTGGGGAAACTTTTGATTTCCCTTTAATCTGCTGTTATATGACCAGCCGGAGCATAGCGGAGTGGGGCAAGGACACTAAGAGTGCCAGAGACCGCCTTTTAATGGTATTTTTCTATGCATTCTGATGCATTTATCCTTTCAATTCCTTCTACTTTATCAAAATCATCATCTTCACTTACTATAACGGACAAACCTACCTCTTTCATCGATGAAATGTGAATTGCATCCCTTGGGTCAAGTGTTGTTTTTTCATATGTGTCCATCATTCTGATAATAACTGATTTTTTAATCTCTATCCATTTTATCGGCATTGAAAGCATCGCCTTTGTAATCTTGATAGCATCATCTTTTCCCACTTCCTTTTTCAGAATCCAAATCACTTCATCTATGACGAGGAATGATGCTGCACAGGTGATCTTTTGTTCATTTATTAGTTTGATAATCTTTCTACAATTTTGACCCAACTCCTCCTTACCTGTTGCGGCAAAAATAAAAATGTTGGAATCAATATACAAAACTAGTCCCCCTCATATCTGGTCTCTGACTCCCTTTTAATTTCTTTCATCGAAATTTTACCCGAGCTTTTTTCGCATATCTCCAAAAATACATCGAGCACATTTTGTTTTTTCGAGAGTATTATCTTTTCATCCTCAACGTCAATTACTAACTCATCACCTACATTAATCGCAAGAAGATCCCTAATTGTTTTAGGAATAACAACCTGGCCTTTTGCCAATACGTTTTTAGATATCATGTAAACCACTAAATTACCCTATGGTTAAACTGCTTAATTAAACTTTCGGAACTCCCAATGGACAAGCGGTCTCTGGCATTGCACATAACGTTTCGCGGATAAAAGAAGTTGCTGAAGGCAATTTGGGCGAAGCGCAGCTGAGCCTTTTATCCGCTGTTATGTGCTGTGCCAATAGAATAACTTTCAACTCTTTCTACCCTACTATTGATTTCAGAAACATGGTTTAAAGTTGTTTTTCAGCTTAGTTATTTTACTGAATATCTTTCTTCCAGCTCCTTTATTCCTTCTTCCATTACCAAAGGAGATAAAACATGCTTGAGGGGAGGAGGAGAATGCAAGCTTACTTCGATATCCCTCGCCCCGATGCGTTCTATATTTGGTGAGATAAGGATAGCGACCAAAAGTGCAATAAGAAATACATACAGGCTCCAGTTTATTTGGAGAGGGGGAAACCACCCAGAAATAAATGGGTGAAGCAATAATAATGCAAAAATAGACAGTGAAAGAATGATAAATCCAATTCTCTTATGCCAGCGATAGAAAGGCGAGTTTAACCACCAGCGCCACCAGGGTGGTCTAATTTGATAGTTCCAGATATTGCCAAGCAATTCACGGGCGGATGTCTCTATTGAAGATTTTGATTTTAACCTGATACACTCTTCAAGTTTTTCTTTTGCTGCAAAGATATCCTTGCTCTTAAAGTAGAAGCAGCCTAAAAAATACAGGACATACGGCCTTATCCCTTTTCCATGTTTCTTAGATAATTTATCCACCTTTTCCAGGCTTCTTATAATTGAAATTACCTCTTCCTGGTATTTTTCACCTTTTGAGCCTAAAGAAAATTCTGTCTTAAGATAGTTAGCATAAGCATCCCACAGAAGAAGCAATGGATTACCTACATCCAAAGAAATTGCTCTCTTAAAGAATTCGCTTGCATCATTATATTTTTTCTCTTCGATCTTAATTCTGCCTTGTAGACTTAAAGCAGAAACAAGTTTTTCATCTATGCTAAGTGCATCTTCAACCTTTTTACGAGCACTGTTAAGATCTCCAAGATTAAAGAAAAGTTCTCCTAAGTTGCT
>CAJHIR010000090.1 GCA_905067535.1 Candidatus Argoarchaeum ethanivorans | reverse complement strand
GGTGCTTGTGCAATGAAAAAGCTCGGTGTAATATCCAGATGCGATAGACCTGATGCAATCACAATGGTCAAAGACCTGCAGAAACACCTTGAAGGAAAGGCTGAACTCTTAATCGACCCGGAAACAGCAAAGAGGCTCAACACAGATGGCGTTCCGGTTGGAGATATGAGAGAGCAGGGCACTGTGGGACTGGTCTCAGTCGGGGGTGATGGTACGGTACTTCGCGGCATACAGGAAATGGAAGATCCGCTTCCTGTGCTTGGTATCAATATTGGTACAATCGGGTTTCTTGTTGATGTTGGTGCACATGAAGCATTTGGTGCAGTCGATGAAATCATCGAAGGATTCGAAGTAGATGAACGCTCTCGTATTGATGTGCAGATCAACCACCAACATCTGCCGCCAGCAACAAACGAGGTAGTAATCGTCACAGCAAGTCCGGCAAAGATTCTATCGTATACCATCCTTATCAACCAAAAAAAATTAGATGAACTTCGTGCTGACGGGCTTGTACTTGCAACTCCTACAGGCTCAACAGCGTATGCCATGAGTGCGGGTGGACCTATCATTGACCCAGGGGTTTGTGCCATTGACATTGTGCCGATTGCACCGTTTAAGCTTTCAGCAAGACCGTGGGTGATACCGGATGACAGCACCATAACAATAAACCTGTCCAACCATGATAAGGACGCTTTTGTTGCAGTTGACGGACAATACACGCAAAAAATAACCCACAATGACACTGTGACAATTACCCGCTGCAGCACGCCAGCAAGATTTATCGTGATTGGTCGAAATGGATTTTATGAAAAAGTGAAAAGCAAACTTGCATAAAGAGATGACAAAAATGGAGATAAGCGAGACTATCAATACTTCAAAACACACAAAACAAGAGGCAGCTAAAATACTCAAGGATAAATTATCCGAAACTGCAATATTAATACTTGTGGGACCGCAGGGCGGCGGCAAGACCACCGTTGCAATCGAATCACTTGACGAAAACACCGGGGCAATCTTTGAAGGACGTGTGCGTGCTGCACAACCGGTAATCATGATTCGAAAAGATGCTGTAAAAAAACTTAAGAGCCTGGTGGTAGAACACAGGCCCCTGCCAATTTATGGCAGATACCGAAAGCTCGTTCGCGGCATACCACAGACGCGATGGGCATGTAGAGTCTGTGGGGGCAAGGGATGTGAAGAGTGTGGATTTACTGGAAAACTGTACCCGGAGTCTGTGGAGGAGCTAATCTCAGGGACTGTAATCAAAGCTTTTAATGCCACTGGTACTGTATTTCACGGAGCTGGAAGAGAAGATGTTGATGCACTTATGCTTGGCAATGGTCGTCCATTCGTCCTTGAGGTGCGAGGTGCTAAAAAACGAAGTAGCATCGATCTTTCTGCCCTTCAACAAGAGATTAATGCGTTTGCTTCTTACAAAGTGGAAGTGTCCAACCTGGAATATGTGGACCATAGTAAAGTTAAACAAATTAAAGAGATGCGCGTTGATAAAACTTACAGGCTAACAGTTATGTTGGGAGGGGACGTACCAGAGGAAAGACTTAAATTATGTAGTAATAAATTAAGAGGAGTAATTACACAACAAACACCAACCCGAGCACTTCATCACAGAGCAGATCGTTTGCGTAAACGATCTGTGCGTCCGATTGAGCTTGAAAGCTTTGATGAAAATGTTGCAGTTTTCATAGTTACATGCGAGAGTGGCTTGTATGTGAAGGAGCTTATCTCTGGAGATGGAGGACGCACAACCCCAAGTCTCAGCGGAGAACTGGGCATTTGTGCAAAAGTTATTAGTATTGATGTTATCAATATAGAATCTTGATTGCTTTGCAATCAAGAATTAAATGTTTCGAGAGTTAATTTCTGCACAACGAAGTTGTGCAGTTACTGGTTATCTCTGCATACGAAGTATGCAGTTTGGAGGAATGAATATTGCCAAAATCACACGGTGAGAGAAGAAAAACACGATATAAGCTTAAAAAAAGTATTCGAGCACGCGGTATATCACCAGTTAGTAAATCGATCAGTGAATTTGAAGTTGGAGAGCATGTACACATAATACTTGATCCAAGCATTCATCATGGGATGCCCAACCCCAAGTTTCACGGGCGCACAGGCACGGTTATTGACAAGCGCGGCCGTGGATATGTCTTGAAGGTAAGGGATAAAAACTCGTTAAAAGAGATTATAGCATTCCCCGAGCACCTGACTACACAGACATTCAAATAATATTAACATTACTAAGATCTAAAATGATTGTTAAACATATTGTCAGTGAAGAATTACTAACAATAGCAGAGGTAAAGCAGCTTCTGGAAAACGTTAAATTGGAGCGTACCAGTGAAGAAGAGCTTGGTTATGAATTGCGACGAGCCATTTATCATGCTGAGACCTTTGCTAAGTTATCTGCTCAAAAATCAAGAGAACTTGTCAATAAACTGCTTTCACTTGAAAAGATAAAACCAGAGATTGCAGTTCGAATAGCTGACATACTTCCTGCATCCTATGATGAAATACGATCAATCTACGCAAAGGAACGATTTACCCTCTCCGAAGAAGATTTAAAGCAGATCTTAGATATAGTAACAGAAGCCCAGGAATGAACAGGCTCTATTGACAGAATATAAATAGTAATAAATATAAGATACACATCAAGTTGAGATGGAACGGGTAGATAGCTATGCCAATGAAAGAAAAAAAACCAGAGAAAGAGACTGTAGCATGGATTTTAGATTATCTACCCCATGGCCATCTAGACGACAGACGCCCCATCTATCAGAAAAAACCACTGGTTCAAGCAATCGGAGAGGAACGGTTTGTTTTAATGGAAATGTACCAGGCAGAGAATACATCATCAATGGTCATGGACCGAGTGAATATTACTGATGATCATATCTTTCATGTAAAGCGTAGACTGAGATGTAGGGATATAACAAACAGCTCCCAGAAGGAATTGCCTTTTGTAATTGAGAAGATCATTCTTAAAAATGAAGAACGATTTATTGACTTCTTCAACAATGCTTACCCCATCACTGCAAGACTTCACATGTTGGAACTGCTCCCTGGTATTGGTAAAAAACTTATGTGGAGCATAATTGAAGAGCGGGAGAAAGGCAAGTTCAACAGCTTTGCTGAACTTGTTGAACGGGTCAAAGGATTATATAATCCAGAAAAGTTCATCACTCACCGGGTTCTAGAAGAACTGAAGGATGACAGTATTAAGTATCGCATGTTTACCACGCCAATGAAACAT
>CAJHIR010000089.1 GCA_905067535.1 Candidatus Argoarchaeum ethanivorans | reverse complement strand
TGTCAATTGTCACACTGTATCCATCACTTGCGGTGATGGTGATGTCGTACCCGGCTGCAGCAAGTGTTTCATTGTATGCACCCTCCGAGTGTGAGTTTTCATCGTCAACCCAGCCGCAGAGTACCCAGAGTGGCAAACCTTCCCACGCCCGGCCTTTGCTGTCGGTATATTCAGCAGAGTGACCGCCCATGGTGCAGGTGAGAGCCTGCTCAAAATATGACTTGCTGATGGTATCGCTGATAGCACCGTCTAACGTGAGGTTCCAGTCTGCCTCTGTGCCGTTGTATATCTTGATTGTGTCAACATACTTGGCGGAAAGACCTGCGCATGACGGGTACCGGATACCACCACTCCAGTAGTAGTGCCAGTATTTTTCGTCCATGCACTCGTGCATATCCCACTGACCAAAGATGTGATCGCTGTCGTTTGCAGTGAAGAAGAGGCGCATCCCGTTGGAATAGTCGGGTACATAGCCCTGATCATCAGCCCACCATGCAAGGAAAGCATCGCCCTGTCGCGCTCTTTGTTCAGGAGTAAGAGCGTCCGTGTAGATGTTTTCGTAGCCCAGTTTGGTTTCAAATCCATCGCTTGCAACGAGCCTGATCTCTGTCCCTTCTGTCATGCCTCCGATAAGTTCACACAGTTCCTTTACCGAGGTTCCTTTCACGGTCCGGTTGATCTTAAAACCTCCAGGATATTTCTCGTTCTGATCCCAGTGGTCTCCCTCTGTGAAATCAACACCCTCGAACCTGTATGCCGTTGTACCGTCTCCAATAACAGGGAGATTTGCCTCCATCCACTGGTACGTTACCGTTGTCTCGTTTAGAACGGTGGTTCCATAAGCATCGTACAGGATGACATGAACCGAAGGCGATTCCTGCGGCCCTCCGAATTCGGTAAGCTCGATCTCAACGATATTACCGACCCTGCTTCCACCGGATACTTCACTGCCAACGAGCCTGAGAGGCCATGGCGGATGGGATCCTTCCTTTGAGAGGGGCGTACCGTTCAGCGTGTCTGCTACGATATATCCTCCGCTTCGTGCCACATCAGCGCTTGCAAATTCTTTGGAATATCCATCGCCTGCTTTCACGATAATCTTGTATCCTACAGTTGCCTGGTTGTCATTAAACCCGTCCGGTCCGTGCGGGATACGGTCGTCTACCCAGCCGCAGAAAATCCATAGTGGAACGCCTTCCCAGACATCGCCAGTATTAGGATCAGTCCATGTAACTCCATGACAGGAAGGATCAGAAGCAGCCTCATATTCGGCTTGAGAGAACACATCAGTGATTTTACCAGTCAAATTGAGGTTGTAACTGCCAGCAGCAGGAGTTGGAGTGATGAGTTCAACAAGGTCAATCTCAACAATGTTTCCGACCTTGTTTCCGCCAAATACTTCACTGCCAATGAGTTTGAGTGGGAAACTGCCTTCTTCAAGTTCCACTCCGTTCAGCGTGTTTGCCACGATATAACCACTGTTGCGTGCAATGTTGCTGCTAACAAAGTCCTTGTTATATCCGTCACCTGCAATCACTTTAACCGTGAAATTCGTGGCTGCACGTGTATCGTTGAATGTCCAGTGGCTTGTGGTCTCAAGATCATCGACCGCACCGACGAGATACCAGAGTGGAATACCTCCCCATGTATCATTGCCGTCTATGTACGTCACACCATGGCATGAAACGGTGTTCTCGAATTCTGCCTGCGTGATAACGTCCCCAACATCACCAAGTAGGTTGAGTTCCCAGCCTGCGGGTGGTTCCGGGAGGCCAACAAGCTCGATCTCAACGATGTTTCCGACCTGCTGCCCGCCAGTCACGTTAGCACCTTTTAGATGCAGTGGCCAGCATGGCTTACCTGACGGTGTCAGCTCAGACAGAACAGAGCCATTGAGTCTATTTGCAACGATATAATTATTGTTCCGTGCAATATCAGCACTATCAAGGTTGGTGCTCCATCCGTCGCCTGATATGACTTTTATGCTGTAACCTTCCGCGGCGAGTGCATCGTTGAATGCATCAGGGCCATGCTGTGTATCATCGTCAACCCAGCCAACGAGTAACCAGAGTGGAATACCCTCCCAGAAGTCTCCTGTATTGGGATCGGTCCAATTAGCATAATGCCCACACGAAACTCCAGCTTCAAACTCTGACTTTGAAATGATTTCAGTGGTTGATCCGGTCATTGTGAGATCCCAGTCACCCGGTTCCGGGTTCACTGTGATTCTAACGACAGCAGTTGCATTCTCTGTAGTCTCCTGATCAGGTCCATAGTAGAACTCAACATAATCGCCGTCAACAATCGGATTGTTGCTCACACCGGTAGTGTCAGAGAAGTAATTCTGGTATACGCCGTTTAACTGGTAGTTCCATGTCAATTTAGGCGTAACACTACCATTATACGCATATTCCTCGATCCAATCAATAAGAGCGGTGTTCATAGAGTCTTTCCAGCTTCCATTATAATCAAACGCACCATCAGATGATGCAACATCAAGCGCACCGTGTGGTGTGAAGTTAGCAACCTCGTGTGGATTACCGTCCTTATCAATCCATGTGAAATTACCCGCTTCAAGCGCAACTGAACCAACAAATATCACATCAACGCCAGTTCCGGTATTTACCGTGATATTAACTTCGGCTGTGGCGTTTTCAGGTCCATAACCAGGCAGCTTGACATTGCCGTAAAAGTAGTACACAACATCGCCGTCATACAGTTCATAGATATTCAATCCTTCAGTGCCGGGATTACTCCAATCATCCAGAACATAGCCGTTTACCGCACAACCCCATGCCCACTTCTCGGTATCACTTACCTTGTTGTAATGATATTCGCCAATGTCATCAAGCATCAAAATACCATTCTCGGCGAACTTCTTATCTGTTACATTGTAGTCAAATGCTCCAAGCAGGGATGCTGCATCAAGTGCGCCCAGAGGCGTAAGTTGCTTAACCTCATAATCGAGTCCGGAATTATACGCAGTTAATGTAAAATTCCCCTCGGTGAGTGTTGCAGGACCATCGAATAACATGCAGTGGTCAAGCGTCAGGTTGACGTTGGCATCTTCCCCTGGTGCGTTCACAACTGTGTGAATTGAAACATTACAGTTACTCCCATACTCACCGAGTTCTTCACACGCGGTGATCTGGAGCATATTCCCGGCTTCTATCTCATCCATGACATTCAGCGTGAGATTGTAGAATCCATCTGGACCAATGTAATCTGCTGGTCTGTCATCAACGACACTTGGCTTGTTCAGGTTTGTGATCTCGACCGTGTCTGCTG
>CAJHIR010000088.1 GCA_905067535.1 Candidatus Argoarchaeum ethanivorans | reverse complement strand
TGTAAATAGGGTCTTTAGGTAATATCCGGTTTCCGCCTTCAAACATTTCATAAATTTTTTCAGAAGCAGATTTAGAGTGCTTGAATAACATTTTATGTGCAGGATAATGTTCCCATTTACTTAATTTGTAAGAATATGCTTTTTGTAAACCTGGTCTCAAAAAAGGCTGCAATCCTATAATATCGAGTTTGTCCCGTTGAAACACTAAAGTTGGAGATTTATACATGATGCCGTATTTAGTATTTGAAGTAGAAAAGGGCTTATATGAATTATCAGATTCACTATATTGGCATACAGCAAAGAAAGCAGCAGTCCAATAATCACTAGTTAAATCAAGTAATTCCGTTTTTATGCCATAGTGCTGTGCAAGTCCTGGAAAATGTACATACAAACCGTCTTCAATAATATCTTGAACTGCTGGATGATGTCTGAGCACCATCTCAAATTCTACAGTCTGCAAACGAGCAAGAAATATCTCTATTTCACTCGGATTATTTCGATAGAGTGCTGGAGTGCAATGTGGGTGATATTGAGTTTGACCTCGATATAAAAACATTTGTTGGTTATCTGGGACAAGACGTGTTGTTCCATCTGGCATCGTCATGGGACGGAATTTTTCTGACTTATTGAATAATAAATCTCTATATAAATCTCCTCTCACAGAGGGAATAGAGTTCAAAAACCTATAATGGTTTTCAAATTCATGTTGGATGGTTTTTATGACTTCAAAAATGTCTCTATAAACTTTTTCTGTCATTACTATGTGCCAAAAACCACACTGCTCCATGTGGTGTACTTTGATGATACGCTTGTTGATGCAGTAAAAATCACAAAAAAACTTCGAGAGTACACAACAGTCAACATGGATGTGATGAGAAGAAGAATCAAAGACCAGATGAGCTATGCAAACAGCACAGGTGCGGACTTTGTTGTGATTGTTGGAAAAGATGAGGTTAGATCCGGCAAACTTGCTTTTAAAAAAATGAGCACTGGAGAGCAGGAATTGCTTACTATTGAACAGATAATCGAACTGGTAAAAAGATAGAATGACTATTTTAAAATGTTGAAAGAATGAGACTATGCAGAAATTAAAAGAATGGTTACAGGGTTTATACGTGTCCAAATTGCGGACTGAAAAAGTATATCCCATCCACCTGCAAGAGCTGTCTGTGCACATCGTGTGGGATTAAAGCAGCTAATGAGTTGGTAGAAAGGATTAATCATAAGCTTCTCAAAGTCCCGCACAGGCATGTTGTTTTCACAATTCCTGAATCAACGGGAACTTTTCAAGAATCCTGACTACCAGCGAACACTCTTCAGGCATCGAAAGCGACAATTGGGTACCGCGGGCAGTCTCGAGCGCCATAAACCCATCTCCACACCGGATGATATTTTACGACTTATCCCATTCCATCAAAGAGATCTTCCTTCCCAGAATGTGCTCTATCTCTCCAATGAGCATCTTAAGTTGAGCCACGGGATACTCCGGGTTGTTTGGAATAGTTAATGTATATGCGCCATACCGCATGTAGAAGTGACGTCCACCCGGCTCAGGCGGACTGAACCCAAACCTTCTCAATTTCTTCACAAAAGCTCTACGTTTACATGGTGTCCATCTACCCATGAACAGCCTCTTTAACCGTTGGCACCCCCACATTCAGATCGAAACCATCCATCACAGGCAGTCGATCACCATATCTAATTTTTACTATTAACCATCCCTCTAACACTGATTTCAATTCATTCTGGCAATCGTAAAGCGTGTTCCCAAAAGCTATTGTACCCGGGCAATCAATAATTTTTCCGCAATAGGTGTCATCTTCCAGTTTCTCATACACAGCCTTACTCATTGCTTTATTTATATATTCTATAAGTATACAATCACCTCCTATATAACTTTTTAATTATCATATAACTTTGAGTGGTAATCAATCTTTCTGCTTGACGTTGGGATTCTTTTTTTAAACGTCAATGAAGTTGTGCAGTTTCTTTGAATCTCTGAAATTGCAATGCGAACGAAGCCTTATGCCCTTGTTTGCAGGTGGTGGTTTGGTTCCGCCAATGAAAAAATGCAGTTTATGCCGGTTTTGAGTATAGTACTAAAATCCATATTGACTTCTGACTTTCTATGTGATGATTTTTTAGCATAAAGTTAATACGTTTCATTGAGTGTTGAAACTCTGTGCGGAATGTAATATTATCCAGTGTCCTGAATGGTACAAATGATATGTCCGGAGTCATTGAAAATGTACTTGCCGGGGAAGATATTTCGCAAGAAGATGCACTACAAATCTATAAAAAATGTAACTTCCATCTTATCGGGCAAACTGCTAACTACCTGCGGAAACATACCTCTGGTGACATCGTTACGTTTGTAGTAGATCGAAATATTAATTACACGAACGTGTGCACTTCAAAATGCAGGTTTTGTGCCTTCTATCGAGAAGAAGATTCAGACGAAGCTTATGTACTCAACACAGAAGAGCTGATCTTCAAGGTGCAGGAAGCAGTAGACCTTGGCGCAACACAGATACTCCTACAGGGCGGGCTTCACCCGCATCTTCCATTTGAATTCTACGAGGATATGCTTGCAACACTGAAACAGCGATTCCCAGATGTTCAGCTTCATGCCCTTTCGCCACCGGAAATAGCACATATCGCAAAGATGAACCACTGTTCTATTAGAGAGGTAATCTCCCGACTGCATGATGCAGGTCTTGATTCAATACCAGGCGGGGGTGCTGAAATACTTGATGATCGTGTGCGAAGAAGCATCTCACCGGATAAAGTGGGTTGGAAAATATGGAGACAGGTTATGATAACAGCCCATGAGCTTGATATTCCAACAACTGCTACTATGGTCTTTGGACATATAGAAACACTTAGCGAGCGCATCCGTCATATAATTCGCATTAGAGATATACAGCAGGAAACAGGAGGGTTCACAGCTTTTATACCATGGACATTCCAGGAAAAAAATACCGCTCTTGAAGGCATGTTCAAGCTTGCTTGCGGGGTTGACTACCTTCGTACCATTGCCATCTCGCGAATTATTCTCAATAGTTACATACCTAATATCCAGGCTTCATGGGTTACACAAGGGAATAAAGTGGCACAACTTGCGTTATGTTTTGGAGCAAATGATCTTGGCGGCACCATGATCGAAGAGAATGTGGTACGTGCAGCAGGAACTGCATTTCATAAGATGTCAAATAAAGAAATAGTGCATATTGTGCACAGACTTGGACGGCAAGCAGCAAGAAGAGATACACTGTATAAAATATTACAAAAATATCAATAACTGCAAAGCTTGCGCTTTGCAGA
>CAJHIR010000087.1 GCA_905067535.1 Candidatus Argoarchaeum ethanivorans | reverse complement strand
GGCTCGCCATAGCCCAGTTACTGCTACCCAAAGGCTCAACAGTTATTATTCTGTTTGATATTCGCGGGCATCGTTCACATCCGCATTCATCGTCACACCACAGTCGGATCACACGTATAATCCTCGGTGTTTTCTACCGTTTTTGTGGATTACTCCGCATAAAAGATGCCTCAGCTTGTGAGGACTATTTCGATGCTGACGTCTTTTGGCACCTGTATCCTCATCAGTTGCCTCAGAGCGCGTTCATCCGCATCAAGGTCTATCAATCGCTTGTGTATTCTCATCTCCCAGTGATCCCATGTTCCTGTACCTTCACCATCAGGGCTTTTGCGGCACGGCACTACGAGTTTCTTTGTAGGAAGTGGTATTGGCCCTGCGATGTTTACCCCGGTTTTATCAGCGATTTTTTTTACCTGACTGCATATACTATCCAGGGTGAGAGGACTGGTGCCGGCGAGTCTAATTCTTGCTTTCTGTACCATATTAAGTATTACTCCAAAAAAAATTAGGAAGAAATTAGTGTTTCAATTTGATGTCTATTACCATTCCTGCAGCGATGGTCTGACCCATATCTCTTATGGCAAAGCGTCCCAATTGTGGAATCTCTTTGACTTTTTCGATACACAGTGGTTTGGTTGGTCTAACGGTGATTATTGCTGCATCGCCTGCTTTAATAAAGTCAGGATTTTTTTCTTTTACCTGACCTGTTTTTGGATCAAGTTTTGCCTCGATGGATGTTATTGTGCAAGCTACCTGTGATGTGTGGCAGTGGAATACTGGGGTATACCCAGCAGTTATAGCAGACGGGTGCTGAAGCACCACGATCTGTGCTTTAAATTCTTCAGCTACTGATGGCGGATTATCTGCATGACCGCACACATCTCCCCTTCGAACATCTTTTTTATCAACACCTCGTATATTCCACCCGATGTTATCACCAGGCAGTGCTTCATCAATCACTTCATGGTGCATTTCAATAGACTTAACTTCCCCGACTGCCTTGCTTGGCATGAATATGACCTTGTCGCCTTTCTTCATTTTGCCTGTTTCCACTCTACCAACAGGAACCGTGCCAATTCCGGATATGGTGTACGCATCCTGCACTGGTATGCGTAGTGGAAGTTTGGTTGGCTTTTCCGGTTCTTTTAATTCATCGAGGGCTCCAAGGATTGTTACTCCTTTGTACCATGGTGTTTTATCACTATGCTTTGAAATATTATCTCCAACAAATCCAGAGGTTGGTATGAAGTTCATCTCTTCTGGCTTATATTTCACTATTCTGAGTAACTGATTTAACTGCTCCCTCACTTCATTGAATTTAGCTTCATCGTAGTTTACCTCATCCATCTTGTTCATGGCTATGATGAGCTGGTTGATGCCAAGTGTCCGGGCTAAGAATACGTGTTCCTTAGTTTGTGCCTGTACACCGTCCTTGACTGATACTACAAGGATTGCAGCATCTGCCTGACTAGCCCCTGTAATCATGTTTTTGATAAAATCTCTATGTCCAGGGCAGTCTACTATCGTAAAGTAGTATTTGGCTGTGTCGAATCGCTCATGTGCAACATCAATTGTGATGCCGCGCTCTCGCTCTTCTTTGAGTGAGTCCATCACCCATGCAAAAGCAAATGACTCTTTTCCTTTAGCTTTTGCTTCTTCTCTGTATTTTTCTATTATGTGTGGTTTTACTGCACCTGTTTCATACATCAACCGTCCAACAAGTGTTGATTTGCCATGGTCGATGTGCCCAATCATTGCCAAGTTTAGATGTGGTTTTTCTACTGCCATTAATACTCATCTCTTTTATATTCTATTTAATTTTGTATAGTTACTAATGCAGTTTTGGTTTTTAAACTTTCCGCCACTTTAGAACATGGCTCCTGCTATAAATGCCGTGATTGCTATTAACATTGCAAATTTAAGCATTCTTCTGGCTAACATAGCATCTCTAAAAATCACAGGCGTTGATCCGATGAATAGCATGTCAGCTATTAAAACAACAAGCAAATATTCCAGTCCGAATATGTGAAGTGGATAATAAGGCAGTGGACTGATTAAAACTGACAAAGATATGAATAGCACTGCAACGATTCCCGCATTTTTTGTCCCAATTTTTATTGGCAGAGTTGTTTTGCCTGCATCTCCTTTGATGTCCTCGATGTCTTTTACTATTTCACGCCCAACAATAGCTAAAAACACCGCAACTGCAAATATTCCAGTTATTACAGTATTACCAACAAGAATACCACCAAAAATAAATGCGAGTGCTGTTTGAGTACCTATTATTATGTTTCCTACAATTTTTTTCTTTTTAAATTTTTTTTCGTATGCTATTTGAAATGCAAGTGCAATTATGCATATTAAAAGTGCTTCAAATCCAATAATAAAGCCTAAAAAAGTGGATAACAACAAAGAAAGTATGAAAAAAAGTATTGAAAAATTCAGTGCTTGCCTGGGTGTTAACTCCCCTGATGGGATAGGTCTATCCGGATGGTTTATTTTATCAGTTTTCTGATCGAAGTAGTCATTTATCGCATTTCCAGCCATTCCAAATAACGATGCAATCATAACTCCAAGAAAAACAGGGAGCAGATATGCATCGATGTTGCGCCCCACACCTATCAAAGACGAAGTAAACACAGCAAGACCAATCATCAAAGATGTTAATGGTCTGCTGATGTGTATATACGGGTGCATATACTATTGTAAAATAGTCTATGTGCCCTTCGATTCCTTGGATTTCATTCTAAGATTTTTATAACCACATTTTCTGCATCGAGTTGCACGCACTGGATTTCTGGCATTACACCTCATGCATATCTTCGTGTTAAGAATTCTTGCTTCAGCTTCTGGAAATCTTGCCATTGATAATTCACCTCGAACGTAAATATAACATCCTCCATTTAACCCTTGCTACTCCCAGAAACTCTTCTTTAAGTCTGGTTTTTTCACGAAATATATATAGGTTATTAAATGCTTTTACCTAAGCATCTCATGGATAATAATATTCTTCAGATAGCTTCTTCTATTCTCAGCGAAGGTAGTATTTGTGATCACTGCATGGGGCGGATGTTTGCAAATCTTTCCACCGATCTTTCAAATGATATGCGAGGTGCAGCTATCAAGCTTGTACTCTCGATGGAAGGTGATAGAATGCATAAGGAGTCTGGCAGCACTGAATGGTTGGAGAAGCTTTCCGCAAGCAGCAAGTATGCAAGAAAGGTACTGGGGAAAGGTGGTGATGAGGATGTGTGCTGGGTGTGTGGAAACCTGTTTAACAACATTGAATTGTGGGTAGAACGCGTTATTGATGCACTTTCGGCAGTTGAGTATAATTCGTTTCTTATCAGTACAAAGATGACAGGACTACTAAGTGAAAACGAAGAAATATTGTGGAGTGAATCCGGTACTCGTTTTGCAGAGCCAATTAAAACCGAGTTAAATCGTGAAGTTGGAAAGATTGTTGAGAAACGCACTGGCAAAAAAGCACAGCTTGGAAGACCTGATGTTGTTGTTGTGATA
>CAJHIR010000086.1 GCA_905067535.1 Candidatus Argoarchaeum ethanivorans | reverse complement strand
AGGTGATAGGGAAACCTTGCACCTTACACCTAATATCTAACACCTTACACCTAATATCTAACACCTTGCACCTTACACCTAATATCTAACACCTTACACCTAATATCTAACACCTTACACCTAATACCTAACACCTTACACCTAATACCTAACCCATTGGAATCTATCTCGTGATTTCGGTAAAAGCACCGGGCGTGCATGTTGTAGACTCTGCTGAATGCCTTGTAGTTCCGCATACTGTAATCTTGTGAGATGTGTCGTAGTTTCCTGCAGCGAAATTTTTAGTTTTTTAGAAATGATGCCATGCTTCTGTTTTTCTTCTGCAATGAGAAATAGCATCCCCAGTCTCAGCGGATTAGAAAGCTCAAACAATAAGTTGCTGAGATTCACCAGGTTTGACACTCTCGTTTCAGGATTGATCCGTACATCTTCTGGTTGAACCTCCATAATTGTTAATAAGGAGTGTACCTTAATGTTAGATTATTGTAGCATAATAATGAGGAATAAAAATATGTTGAAAGTGATTGTATCAACCTTGCTGGTTTGCATGGTTGTAGTGAGTTGTTTGATAGCAAGCGTTCCTGCCGAACCTCCTGAAAAAACACCGGTAATTATCGGGTTCAAGGATAAGCCGGACCCGGGTTTAATCCGGGCACACGGTGGAGAAATAAAGTATGAATATCATATCGTGCCAGCGATAGCGGCATCTTTACCTGAGCAGGCAGTTGAGGCACTGAAAAACAATCCGAATATTGGCTGTATCGAGCCGGATTGCGAGGTTGCAATAGCTGAAGAAGTCCTTCCATTTGGCGTTGACCGGATAGACGCCGAGCTCGTTTGGAATGGGACAGAAGGCGGGCACGACGTTGGATTGGGCAGAAACGCGGGTGATGAAATTAAGATAGCAATTATTGACACCGGGATAGACTACACACACCCGGACCTCGATGATAATGTGAAAGGCGGTCACAGATTCCAGGAAAACGGCGCAATCAATGACGATAACTTCATGGACGATAACGGGCATGGAACACACTGTGCCGGGATAGCAGCAGCAGAGGACAATGATATAGGGGTAATAGGAGTCGCACCAGAGGCACACCTGTATGGTGTCAAGGTCTTGAACAGTAATGGAATCGGCTGGCTGAGTGATCTGATAGCTGGTGTTGAATGGGCGAATGATAACGGCATGAACGTTATATCAATGAGTTTGTGTACAATTTCGGATTCATCTCTTTTGCACCAGGCTTGTGATACATCCTATTCAAACGGGATTGTGGTTGTTGCAGCATCATGCAATGATAATTCATCGGTCAAATTTCCAGCAAAGCATGGTTCGGTTATCGCGGTTGGAGCAACAGATAGAAATGATGTGAAGGCATATTGCTCGAATTTTGGTCCTGAGCTGGAACTGGTGGCACCTGGTATTGGCATATATTCAACCAGACTTGGGGGAGGATATTCAACAAGTTCTGGCACCTCAATGGCATGCCCGCATGTGTCTGGTGCTGCAGCTTTGGTACTTGCATCTGATATGGATTCAGCTTATGATTTTGATAGCGATGAAGTATGGGATGCAAACGAGATAAGAAATAAATTGCAGGACACTGCTGATGACTTAGGTGAGCCGGGAAGAGACGACTATTATGGCTACGGCTTGGTTGATGCGTATGAGGCAGCGACAGACCTGACACCACCAACAATATCTAATATAAAAGCAGAAAATGTAAATAGCTCTGGTACATCGATAATCTGGACAACAAGCGAGGCAAGCGACGGCGTGGTTTGTTATGGAACAGAGAAAACGAATCTAAACCTGACAGCAACAAACCAGACGATGGTCAAAAACCATATTATTGAGGTTTCGGGACTGCCTCCGGTAACAACGTACTACTATGAGGTGCAGTCAACCGATCCAACTGGAAACACTGCAATTGATAACAATAATGGCTCATACTACAATTTTACAACTCTCGATGGCATGCACGTTGCAAGCATCAAGATGGAACTACAATATAATGGACTAGCGTGGACATGGGCAAAAGCAGCTGTAACAATCCAGGATTGCACCGGTACACCAGTTACAGGGGCAGCAGTGTATGGGCATTGGAGTGGATTGACCAGCGATGTTGATTCAGGAACAACGAATGAAAACGGACGGGTAGTGCTGGAATCCGATAAGGTTCATAAGATCTGTGGAACGTTTACCTTCACCGTAGATAATGTAACAAAGAATGGATATTCCTATGATTCATGGGCAAATAATGAGACAAGCAACAGTATAATATGGTTAGGTCAGGTATAATAAATGAACAGACTTGTAATGTTCTGCACCAAAATTGGATTCATACTGCTCGTACTTGCGGTTATTTTTATATCCGTTGCAAGTGCAGCAACGACAACATACAATTATAGTTCTGGTGCAACCACTGATAAATGGGCATGGGAAGTAGATAGCAATGATGATCCACCAGCTTCTGTAAATAGCGAAACTGTTTTAAACACCGACCAATATGTGTCGATTGGCACATTAGACGGAAATCGATGGCAAACGTTAGATCCAGGTTCCCAAGACTATATTTCCATGAAAAGCACAATAAACATTCAAGAAAGCGCTGCATCCATTACAAATATTTTATTCCATGTTGTAGCATATAAAAGTGGAGCCCAACCCAAAACGGTTGAGATATATGGATACAATCAAACCACGCCAGCATGGGACTTAATTGGTTCTGGAACAGTTCAACCTTCACCCGATTCAATAGTAGAAGCCAGCCTGACAGCGGATTTCAATCATTACATCGAAGCTGATGGAAACATGACTTGGTGTTTTCTTCTCGCTAGGGTCGATAGGTGGCTATATGTTAATTATGTCAAGGTTAATGTCACTCATACAACTATTTCAGGCGTTGCTACTGACAAGCTCACTTACAAAAATGGCGAGACGATCACCACAACATGGACTTCTGCTGATGGTTTTGGTTCCGGCGAGGACTGCATTAATGTCGAATACTGGGATGTGACGAATGGCACACGTTTCGACCTCAAAAGCCACGCTACATCTGCAAGTTCAAGCACATCCAAAGCACTCACAGATAGTGAAGGCGGGCACACAATTGCTGTGTACGTTTACACCACTTCAAGTGAAACTGGCAATAATTCAACCGCTATCACGCATGGTGACCCATGGCCATATTCAATCCCCAATGCCGTGCAAAGTTGGCAATCATACGCGGAGGTTGGACATACCACCGTATGGGGAACTGCCGACCATAAATACGATAGCACAAACCATACTGTTTACATGCATGGTGAAGGGTTTCAGGTAAGCCACCAGTATAAAATAGCATATTACGATGTGAGTGACTCGAAGGTTCAGACCGAAACCAATACTTCTGATGGTACAGGCGCCCTGAGCAGTCAATATGATTTCACGGGCAACGCGAGTGCAACAGCAGGACTATGGCATTCCGCGGTATATGATGCTACTGATAGCCCTCCGAGCACTTATAATTCAACCGATCCAAACAAT
>CAJHIR010000085.1 GCA_905067535.1 Candidatus Argoarchaeum ethanivorans | reverse complement strand
TCACATTCATTGTTTTTTTGAACATGCTTGTTTATTTGTTTTGCACAGGCTGTTATTTTGCTATGCGCCACTTGATCAGCACACCACTATCTAACGATTCTGCTGATATGAGTGTTAGTCTGGTAGTCTCATCAGAAGCAGCATACCCACTGCCATCAACAAGAGTTGGAGAAGTGGCACCACCGATGATTTGGTTTGAGATAAAGGTGTAAATTTCATCAACGAGCCCCTCATGTATAAGGCTCCAGTTAAGAGTGGCACCACCCTCGACCATAATAGTATTGTATCCACGATGTTTTAGCTCTCTAAGTGCTTTATGCAGGTCCACTTTGTCATTTCCAGCGATTATGATGGCTGCTTGTTGTTTAAGGATGGCAAGCTTTTCTTTACCTGCTTTTCTTGTGGTGATAATGATGCGTTCTCCTTCGCCCTTTTTGAACAGGTCTGCATCAGGTGGTGTACGGGCACGGCTGTCAATAACAATGCGCGCCGGGTTCTCAGGCATTCCCCACCCCTGTCTCATCTCCCTGAGCTGTGATGATTTTACAGTAAGACTTGAATCATCAGAAAGGACGGTTTCAATTCCCACCATTATGGCATCGCTTTTAGATCGTAGTTCATCAACACGTGCAAAATCGAGCCTGCCTGATAATCTAAACTGCCTGCGCTCGCTGCTTGCAATCTTCCCGTCCGCACTCATTGCAGCATTGATAAACACGTATGGAAGGTTCATAGATTTCTTACAAGACTTGCAATATCATCACCTACTTCCGAGGTGGTGTTACTCCCACCAAGGTCATAAGTTCTAACCTTGCCTGTTGTAAGGTTTTCCTCAATGGCTCTGACAATGGCATCTGCTGCCTGTTTTTCTCCAAGTTGTTCAATTAACATGGCGCCTGCCCAGATAGTAGCTATAGGATTTACTTTGTTTTTCCCTTTGTATTTTGGCGCACTTCCATGTATTGGTTCAAACATGCTTGTACCCTCCGGGTTGATATTTCCACCCGGGGCAAGCCCAAGCCCGCCCTGTACCATGGCACCAAGATCTGTTATGATATCACCGAACATATTAGGTGTTACTACAACATCAAACCATTCGGGGTTTTTGACAAACCACATGGTAACAGCATCCACAAAATTAAGATCGGTTGTAACCTTTGGATACTCTTTCGCAATGGTTGCGAACTCTTCGCGCCAGAATCCATAGATATCTGACAGCACATTTGCTTTATCCACTGATGAGAGATGTTTTCCCCTTTGTTGTGCAAGATTGAAAGCATAGTACATTACACGTCGAGCACCCTCTTTACTGATAACTCCGATCTGGTATGCGATCTCCTCGCTGTCAGTTTCAATATCAAGCTCGAATTTAGCATTATATATGCTGCGATGCACTTCAAGTACATCCCTTGCTCTTCCTTTATTTAACCTGCCCCCGATTCCTATGTAAAAGTCTTCGGTATTCTCCCGTACAACCACAAAATCAATATCTTCAGGGGTTTTGTCCTTGAGGGGAGTCCACACGCCATGTAGAAGTTTTACTGGTCTTAGATTGATATATTGGTCAAAATAGAATCGCATAGCAAGTAGTATGCCTTTTTCGAGCACTCCTGGAGTTATTCGATCGTCTCCCACGGAACCAAGGTAAATCACTGGATAGGATGAAAGTTGTTTTAGTGTGTCCTCTGAAATTAATTCGCCAGTGGCAAGATAATGATCTGCTCCATGTGGATAATATATCCACTCAACATCAAAGCCGAACTCTTCACCTGCTGCATCAAGAACCTTGCAGCCTTCTGCAATAATCTCCGGACCGATTCCATCGCCCGGAATAACTGGAATTTTATACTGTGTCATAAATGTCACCTTTTTTTGATACAAGCTGTCTTGCATATTCAATAAGCCCACCGCATCGCACGATAGTCTGGAGAAAATCCGGAAGCGGCATCGCGTGATAAGTTTCATTCAGTGTCTTATTGATGATAGCCCCTGTGTTGATATCAACCTCGATCTCATCAGCATCTCTGATTTTATCGGCATCAGCACATTCCAGTACAGTAAGCCCGATATTAATAGCATTTCGAAAAAAAATGCGGGCAAAGGATTTTCCAATAATATAACTTATACCTGCACCCTTGAGTGCAAGAGGAGCATGCTCTCTCGATGAGCCGCAGCCAAAATTGTTACCTGCAACGATAATATCTCCTGTCTTCACGTGTTTTGCAAATTCTGGTCGCACACCCTCGAAAGCGTGCTCTGCAAGCAGAACAGGATCGTTGATAACAAGGTAACGACCAGGAATGATTGCATCAGTATCAATATCGTCACCAAACTTCCACACATTACCACTCATGGTTGTGTCTAATAACTTCAAATACTTATAAATTCTTCCATTCCCGATTACTGTGTAGCCCCAGCCAATCAACACTCAGACTGGAAGTCCGAGGCATCCGGAGGCGGTCGATTGGTATCACAACAACTCGTTAAACTCCTCAACACTTATTTCAGCATCTCTTACCAGTTTTCTTAATAGTCCTTTGCCAAGCATATTATGTTTAGGAATCGTTAGTGGCTTCTTACTTTTGTTCGACCCGTGCCGCATACGAATATGACTTCCTTTTTGGTTTACTATCACATAACCCAGATTTTCAAAGCATTTAACTGCTTTTTCCCCAGAAATGATGGGCAGTTTACTCATATCTCTGCTGACACAACGTGGTAACTGAACTCTTGGATTGCATCAAGGTGTTCCACAATTTCTTCCTTCTGCTCCTCAAGACACAGTTCAATCACTTCATGTATGTTTTTTAACGCTTCGTCCAGTGTTTTTCCCTGAGTATAGCATCCCTGAAGAAGGGGACATTCTACCACAAAGAAACCATCCTCGTCCTTCTCCACAAGAACAGGGAGATGAACCTTTTTAGTTCCTATCATGTCCAATCACCATCCCAATGTTTCTTTTCTTTATTAAATATGTTTACTAAAAACCCAGTTCTACATCAGTCTTGACATTTACAGCAACAATTCCTACTCCCGTTCCAAGAATAAATAAAATTGCGGAAATAATTGGGGATATCAATATTAACAACCCTCCAAAGAATCCACATCCAACAGCAACTAATCCTAATTTACCTCCCATAAAGTATGTTCCAAGAATTGAACAAAATAATATTATTATTGGTATTACAAAGAATAGAAAACCGAAACCAGAATCAGGATTAAGCGTATTTATTATGGTAGCGAGGGCTTTGAACACTTCGGCTAGCGGATCAATACCCACTGCAATCCACAACCCACTCAAAAAGCCAAGTACAATTACAGATTCCCTAACGAAATAATCTGCTTTATTATCCATTATTTGCACCTCTTATTTATAAGTCACTATACCCTGTACTTATAGGTACAGGGCTTGTTAGTGATTTTCTTCTTATAAACATTTTAGTTTCTCCCTGTAATCCTCACGTCCCAATATATTTCTCGACAAATTCCCATCCATGACTAATATATCCATGTGCAACTCTTATAACCTTAACTCCGCATCAATTGGGGAATATGTTCAA
>CAJHIR010000084.1 GCA_905067535.1 Candidatus Argoarchaeum ethanivorans | reverse complement strand
TGTTTCCGATATTCAATGCAATTTTTCCGTCAGGTAAAAGTACTCTTACGCACTCTTCAAATATCTGTCCCAGTGCCTTAAGATATTCTTCATAAGTATCGTTAAAGCCAATTTGTTGTGAATGTTCATAATTTCGTGCATTCCAATAAGGTGGAAATGTGACAATTAATTGAATGCTATTATTCGTTATATTAAGCAGTTCTTGCTTAGCATTGCCGATATATAATTTATGTTCTGTCTTACTCATGTTATTCGCCTCATGAATGTCCAAACCGCCATTCTACTCAACTCAGATCTATCCAAACTCAAGTTCGTATATCAACTCAAATTGGCGTTATATCCAAACTCACTTCGCATATAGATCCTCTGACTTCACATTATCGAAGATTAAGTCAGGAGGATTTATTATTTTCCTCCCACATTCTGAAAGCTAACAAGCTCTCTATTTCTCTATAATAGTCTCTTCTATCTGCATCCCAAAGTGTCGTGCAGTGTCTTCAAAGTGTACCAGTACTTCATCTCCTTCTTTGATGTCTGCTACTGATAGTGGTGTGCCGTCTGGTTTTACAAGTTTGATGGTTTCTGCGTTTTGCAGGAGAGTTTTGATTGTTGTATTGTTTACTGTTGCTTCGATTAACATCAGTGGTCGTTTTTCGATTTTGACTCTTCCTACCACTGCTTTTTTCTGTTCGCCATCCTTGTTTACGATCAGCACGTCATCTCCTGCTTCCATTTCCGAGAGGTATCTGGTTTTTTCTCCGATTTTTATGTAGGCGTGTACTGCTCCGGCGTTCACCCGAAACGGTCGTGCTGCAACATAAGGGCTTTCTTCGCTTTCTGCATGCACGAGGAACAGGCCATTGGACTGGCTTCCGATGAGCATGCCTTCCCCGAGTTTCATCAGGCTGCATGTGTCTATGCAAACGCGGTCTCCCATGCTTACCGGTTTTACTTTTGTGATGGTTGCTGCTGTAAGTTCCACTGGTTTCATTTCGCTTTTTTCGCGTGCGTCTGCTATTCTTTTTATCTCGCTTGCGTCATCAGTGTCAACAAGTACGCCGTCTGAGCCGTGTTCCAGTGTTTCAAGCGCGAGTTTTGTTTCTGCTGCATCGGTTATGCCTGCGATTATTTCAACCTCCAGTGACTGGAGGTCTGCTATAAGATTTTCAAGTGGTATGACTTTCCAGTCGGTTCCCATGACGATCAGGTACTTACAGTGTCGTGCTATTTTGGATGCGAATGCTTCATATTCCTTGTTGTATATTACTACGTATCCTGCGACTGTTTTTCCGCTTTTTGTAAGTTTTTCTGCGGTTTTTATATCCTCTGAGCTTTCACTGAGTGGAATAGTTCCGTCTCCTTCGCTGTTTTTCCCGATTACAAGGACGTCTGCGTTGCTGTATTCGCTCGTGGTGTGGGCTGCTATTTTGATATTGCCGAGTGCTTGTACTTTTCCAATATCGTCCTCGCTCACAAGAGTGAAGTCAAATCCCGATTCAAGAGCGGTTGTGATCCTTTCTTTGTCGTTGTCCCAGACATTACTGTCTGCTTTTATCCAGAGGTATTTCACTTAAAGTTCCTCCATTGCTTTGCATCTCCGCATCGCATCGCGATACGGGTTTGAATTTATCCAAATGTATTTCACTTAAAGTTCCTCCATCGCTTTGTCTACTGTGGTGTTTTTGTGAACTATTTTTGTAAGAGCACAGGTCATTGCGGCTGGGTTTTTATGCTGGAACACATTTCTCCCGATAGCTACACCGCGTGCACCACCCTTCATTGCACCTGCTACCATTTCAAGAAACTCCCGGTCAGTGTTCGCCTTTGGTCCTCCAGCCATTACCACCGGCACCGGGCACCCAGCAACAACGTCTTTGAAGCTGTCAGGGTCGCCTGTGTAGTTTGTTTTGATGATGTCTGCCCCAAGCTCTGCCCCGGCGCGTGCAACATGTGCTACAAGTTCGGGATCGTTCTGGTTTGTGACGTTTTTCCCGCGAGGATACATCATGGCAATTAAAGGCATTCCCCATGCATCACAGCTTTCTGCGACCGCCCCGAGTTTCCGAAGCTGTTTGGATTCTGTTTCAGAACCGATGTTGATATGAACGCTAACAGCATCTGCTCCGAGCTTTATTGCTTCTTCAACGGTACATACCTGTACTTTGTCATTAGGATCTGGTGCACGACTTGTTGAGGCACTCATGTGGATAATAAGTCCTATGTCCTGCCCATACCCACGATGTCCATGTTTTGCCATTCCTTTCTGCATGAGAACAGCATTGGCGCCGCCTTCTGCTGCCTTGTTAACAGCTTCTGGCAGGTTCACAATACCAGCAACAGGACCTATGGAAATACCGTGGTCCATCGGGATGATTACCATATTTCTGCTCTCTCGATCCATTATTCTCTCAAGTCTAATATTTTTTCCAATTTCTGACATACTTAACTCCAACAGTGATATAGTGTGTCACTGTAGCACGGTTAGTATATAAAAATATCGGTTACCATGTATTTCCAGTAAGTATAGATTCGGTTTTGTCGTTGGTTCGCTGGTTGATTTTTTGTATTTTTACCAAGTATTCGTTATTGATCTTTTCCGGTTTGTGGAATATGGCATCTATGCCAAGTATGCGAAGATGTTCCTTGAATTTCTCAGCGGTCTGGAGGCTCTTTACCAGTATTTGTACATTTTCGCTAATTTTCTCTTCCCCCTGTATTTTTTTGATCGTTGTAATCATCGGCTGGAGGATGCCTTCCCCGAGTTGAATGCATCGACTTTGTATTTCTTCCGGAGTCTCATTCCATTCCACTGACTGGAAAGCTTCTCTTGCAATTCGTGAGTAGAAGAAACTTTTTGCGTAATCATGGTAGTATGTGAAGGCATGTTGCAGATCTGAGCAGTTGCTCTGTGAACTGGTGTACTTAAGTGGTGGTTGTTTCATCGCCGGGTCTTTTATGACTACGCCTTCTCGCCCGCATGCTCCAAGATTTTTTATTATTCTGGTGATTTTATTGTATGCTTCAGCTATAGGATAGATTCCAAAGAGTTTCGTGCAGGTTATGTTGTATTGTTCTGCAATGCGGTATCTGGCTGCCAATGATAGCGGTATTCCGGTGTTTTTTTCTCTTATGTCAAAGAGAAAAAATTCAAGGGATTTAACGTTGTAGATGTTTTTTGGAACATAAGGGCTATCAGGTCCTGCCATTTCACCGCACAACACAATTCCAGGGTGATCAGTAAATATTTCTTCAGGTATCAAGGTCTGTGCTTTTTCTGTGGTGTATGGGCAGGTATGACCTCCTCTTGTGAGTGTAATTATTTTATTGTCAATAAACGCTACTCTTGTGTTGTATCCATTCATTTTTTCTTCCACTGCAACGCTCTTGCAGCTAAAGTGTGCAGCCAGTGCAGATTGTAACATCATTGCCCTCTGGATTTTTGGAAAACCACACACCACTTCATAGTTTTTTAAAAATACATTGGTTCCACTTTCAACACCTGATATGCTTTTGTCTAAGATTAAATTTCCATCTGGTGTTTTGTGTAGAGTTCTCCTGTTCAGTAAGCCTCTTACTCGCTGTTTTGTTGTATGAAACAACTCTGCGATTTTATCTATATCTATGTCGGCTGGAATTTTGTTCATCTTTACCTTTTTTCGCACTCGATTACTGCGTAGTCGAGAATTAAAAGTTATCGGTTATTTTCTGCACAACGAAGTTGTA
>CAJHIR010000083.1 GCA_905067535.1 Candidatus Argoarchaeum ethanivorans | reverse complement strand
GTGGTTTTTATGGAAATTGGTAAAACCACAAAGCAGCTTGCAGCACTCAAAAGCGGCGATCACCTGAGTGATGTTGTTGGGCCGCTTGGGAATCCTGCAAACGTCCCAAAAAACAGTGTGGTTGTTTTTGTTGGAGGGGGGGTTGGCATAACTACGGTATTCCCGGAAGCACGAGAGTTTAAAAAAGCAGGCAATACAATCATATCAATTATCGGAGCACGCAGTGAAAACCTACTTATCTGGGAAGACCTGGTGCATTCGGTTAGTGATAAATTATATATCACAACTGACGACGGGACAAGGGGACATCATGGTTTTGTTACTGATGTTTTAACGAACATTCTTGAAGAGCAGGGGGTTGATCTGGTGGTTGCTATCGGACCTGTTGTGATGATGCGTGCGGTTGCAGATGTTACAAAACCATTTGGTGTGAAAACGATAGTAAGCCTGAACCCTGTTATGGTAGATGGCACAGGCATGTGCGGCTCATGCAGAGTGGTTGTTGGAGGAGAAACCAGATTTACCTGCGTGGACGGACCTGAGTTTGATGCCCATCAGGTAGATTTTACACTACTGATGAAAAGGCTTACGACATACAGGGATGAAGAAGCGGTATCTCTTGGGAAATTCATGCATGAGCAGGATTGTGATGAAAAATGTTAGTGAAGAGGCCGGAAATGCCAGAGCAAGATCCGGAGGAGAGAATACATAATTTCGATGAAGTAGCACTTGGATACACTGAAGAGCAGGCAACAATCGAGGCAAACCGCTGCCTGCAATGCAAAAAACCACAGTGCATCAAAGGCTGTCCGGTTGAGATTGACATTCCTGCTTTTATCAAAAACATTGCAGAGAGAAACTTTGAAGCTTCCGCTTCGGAACTGAAAAGAGCAAACACACTTCCGGCAATCTGTGGACGTGTCTGCCCACAGGAGACGCAGTGTGAGATTGAATGCACACTTGGGAAAAAAGGAGAGCCTATTGCAATCGGAAGACTTGAACGGTTTGCAGCAGACTATGAACTTGAAAAAGGCGTACAGACCCCAGGAATTCCAGAATCTACCGGGTATCGCGTGGCAGTTGTTGGCTCAGGTCCTGCAAGTCTTACAGTAGCAGCAGACCTTGCCCGCATCGGGCACAGTGTTACCATTCTCGAAGCACTGCACGAGGCAGGTGGCGTTCTCATCTATGGAATACCAGAATTCAGACTGCCAAAGGAGATTGTCAGAGCAGAAGTTGATTTTATTAAAAAACTTGGAGTAGAGATAAAACCTAACTTTGTGGTAGGTAAACTTCGGAGTGTAGACGAACTCTTAACAGAATATGATGCAGTATTTCTTGGAAGCGGCGCAGGACTCCCCTCCTTTCTTGGAATCGAAGGTGAAAATCTTAATGGCGTGTACTCAGCTAACGAGTTCCTGACCCGTGTAAACTTGATGAAAGCCTACCGATTTCCAGACTATGACACGCCAATTAAAAAAGGCAAACATGTGGTTGTGGTTGGCGCTGGTAACGTGGCAATGGATGCTGCACGCTGTGCACTACGGCTTGGCGCCGAAAACGTTACTATCGTGTACCGGCGTGGTGAAGACGAAATGACAGCACGAATAGAGGAAATTCAACATGCAAAGGATGAAGGCGTACACTTCAAACTACTTACCAATCCAACTATTATTTATGGTGATGAAAATAACTGGGTAAAAACCGTTAAGTGCATCAAGATGCGATTAGGTAAACCTGATGAATCCGGGCGAGCCAGACCTGAGCCGATACCTGGAACTGAACACGAAATACCAACAGATGTTGCGGTTATTGCTATTGGCACAACACCAAATCCACTCATACCATCCACTACCAGTGATTTACAAACAATCAAACGAAATATCATCCCAACAGATGCGGAATGCCGTACCAGCAAAAAAGGTGTGTTTGCTGGTGGGGACGTGGTAACAGGATCAGCCACGGTCATAAGC
Source organism: Candidatus Argoarchaeum ethanivorans (assembly GCA_905067535.1). The sequence continues at coordinate 1,784 of CAJHIR010000083.1, read as the reverse complement.
GCCATGGGTGCCGGAAAAATAGCAGCAAGAGCCATTGATCAGTATCTGCAAAGCTTGCGCTCTGCAGAGACAACCTCAACTCTCGATTGCGAAGCAATCGAGTGCAGAAATACCGGTAACCAATAATTCTCGATTGCGAAGCAATCGAGAGAAGATTCGAACATAGAGTTGCCAGTAAGGTGTAGCATGCCTGCAAGCCAGGTCATACCCAAAAAAGAGATAAACTTTCAAGTCAAAAAGCTAATTTGATGGGTTCTATAGTCTAGCTAAAAAATGTTGTTAGAATCTATGTAATCTATAGTTATAAAAGGAGTTATATTAAATGAAGAGTCGTTTGGATTGTATACCCTGTTTCCAGAGACAGGCACTCGAGGCTACAAGATTTGCTACTGGTGATGAACATGTACAGGAACAGGTGTTAAGAGAAGTCATTCATTCCCTGTCCGGGTTGGACTGGAAGGTCAGCCCTCTTGAGCTTGCATATGGGGTGCATGGGATTGTGAGAAGAGTGAGTGGGGAAAATGACCCCTACAGGGACGTGAAACAGAGGTGTAATGATGCTGCGTTAAGGATGTATCCGGAGCTGCGAAAGATGGTTGATGAGTCATCAACACCACTTTTAACTGCTGTAAGACTTGCTATTGCAGGCAATATCATCGATCTTGGCATGGGAACAAAGTTTGATATTAAAAAAACTGTCGTTACTACATTGAAAAAAGATTTTAGAATCGATGATTTTTCAAAATTTGTCAGAACATTAAACAACTCTACAAACATTACCTATCTCGCAGACAATGCCGGAGAAATTGTGTTTGATAAACTGCTGCTTGAAACAATTCAAAAGGAGTATGATATTGAAAAAATATTGTTCGCAGTAAAAGGCGCCCCGTTTATTAATGATGCAACATTAGAGGATGCAATATACGCAGGTCTTGACCAATTACCTGGTATCAAGTTCATTGGTGTTGGGATAGGCAATGGTAGTGAAATAGAGTATTCCAGTGAAAAGTTTGCAGATATTCTCGCAGCAAGTGACATAGTTATCAGTAAGGGGCAGGGCAACTACGAGGCATTCAGCAGCTACAAGGAGATCTTTTTTTTACTTATAGCAAAATGCCCGGTGATAGCAAGGGATATCGGTGTAAAAGTAGGAGATATAATCTTAAAGTACAGTTCGAAGAAATAACGGACAGGGGATACGATATGACACTAAATATTGCATGGGGCATCACCGGTTGCGGTGACCGTTTAGAAGAGACCTTGCGTCTGATGGAACAAATCAATAAGGAATGTGATGTGAAGATTGATGTGTACCTATCTAAGAATGCGGTACTTGTAATTAAAAAATACGACCTCTTCAAAGAGCTAAAAAAGCACTTTGAAGTAACAATAGAGAGAGGACCTAATACACCTTTTATCATCGCAGACCTTCAGCTTGGAAAATTTGATCTTCTCATTATATGCCCTGCTACTGGAAATACAACAGCCAAGATTGCATATGGTATAGCAGATACACTGTTATCAAATGCAGTTGCCCAGGCAATGAAAACACAACTACCAATTTATATATACCCTGCAGATCAGAGAGAGGGAGATATTATCACAACACTCCCGGATGGAAGAGAGCTAACTCTCACCATGCGCAACATTGATATTGAAAACACAGAAAAACTGAAAAGAATGGCAGGTATTAACGTGCTTGAAACTCCGCAACGAATTAAAGAGATTATACCCCAACGGCACCAAGACCCTGTAACGAAATAACAACCAGAGTCCAAAACTCA
>CAJHIR010000082.1 GCA_905067535.1 Candidatus Argoarchaeum ethanivorans | reverse complement strand
CGATAACACCTGTTCACGAAGCGGGGACTGCTTTCATACCTCAAACTCAAAGCAACGCTTTGGACTGCTAATTAATTTCAATGTGGCGCTCCTTAATGGTGGAATAACACGCGGAATCAATTAAAAGCCCTCTGTGTACTCTGTGCCCTCTGTGGTTGAATTATCATGACTTTGGCACAAAGAGAGAGGATGCCTCTCTATTTTTCAGCTTTTTTCAGAGCTTATGCCATATATGATGTATTCTCTGGATGGCTGTAATATGACTTGTAACTGCTATAATTACTATTGACCAGCCAAGAATCGAATAATAGAAAATCTCCTGTGAGTAGAATGCTGTTGCAATACTCGCAAGTATGATCAAAACCAACCGGTCAGCGCGCCCAAGTATGCCGCCGTAGTATCTCCCAAGTTTGACAGCCTGTGCCTGTGTACCAAGGTAGCTCGTGAGAAGCACTCCCGTTATTGCTATGATCCCGATTTCCCATGGCACATAGCCTGCAAAGAATATAGCACATAGGATAAAAGTATCGCAGTAGCGGTCTATTACGTGATCAAGAAAATCACCACGCAGACCGGTTGTACAGGTGATGCGTGCAAGTGTGCCATCAAGAGCATCTGTAAAAGAACTTAATAACACCAGAAACCCTGCTAATAACAGATACATGGGATTGCTCTTTGAGTAATAGAATGTTACAGCAGCCGATATTGCAAAAAAAAGTGAAATGAGTGAGAGATTGTTGGCTGTAACGTTACTTCGTTTAAGAAGCAAAGCCACCGGGTTTAAGATCTTTCCTGCTTGACTTCGAAACAGATCAATTGTCATCTGCTGCTATTTACCTCCTCTATCCAGTTGATTGTACCTGGAAAGTATTTTACTGGCATTTGTTTATTCTCTTGAATGTTTTTTATTATTTCTTCTACCTGTTCCTGCGTTTGCTGCACTGTATTCCCGGTTGTGTTGATTTCGTATACCTGCTCACAGACCTGTGCTGCTTCGCTGAGTATTATATCTATGGCTTCTGCATCGATATTTTCCTGTATTTTTGGCTTGCTGTAACCACGCTTATCCAACCGTTTCTTCAAAACAGAAGGATGACATCGCAAAACGATTACTGCATCGATGTTTTCGAGTTTGTGCGAGAGATGTCCTTCGATTACCGTTGTGTTGTTTGAATCGCCACGATTTATATTTCGCATCTCATGGCTTATTTGTTTTTGAATCTCTTTTTGATCTGCTATGAGAGTGTCGCGTTTATGGTCTACACCAGTGTAGAGTTTATGCTCTTTTATCAGTTTGTTCATGTTTATTATGTTGCAGTCATTTAGTAGCTTTGCTGTGCTTGTTTTGCCTGTTCCTGGTGTGCCAGAGAGAGCGATAATCATACAATCTCATTTAGTGCGTTTATCACGGCTTGATTTTGTTCTTCCGTACCAATAGTTATCCTGACTAAATATTTACCTGCACCACCGAAGCTTGTGCAGTCTCTTACGATAATCCCATCTTTAAGAAGCTTCACTGTCACATCTGATGCAAGGTATGGATACGTATTTGTTAGGATAAAGTTTGCCTCTGTTTGGTATGTTTTAAGATTTAGTTGTTCGCTTAGCTGGAGTCTCCCCTTCTTTACCATTCCAATGCTTTTTTTCAGGTGTTCTGTATCCCTGAGTGCTGCTACACCTGCATATTCTGCTACTTTGCTAACAGAAAATGGTGTTGCAACTTTCCTGTATTCCCGTTGTATTTCTTCAGGCATCGCTGCGTAACCAAGCCTCAGACCTGCAAGCCCGAAAGCCTTTGAAAAGGTGCGTCCTACAACAAGATTGTCATACTCTTTTACCAGATGTATGAAGCTTGCATCTGCAAATTCCACATAAGCTTCATCAACAAACACAACCGAGTCAACAGATTCAAGAATTTTTCTAAGGTCTTTTTCAGGTATCCGGTTTCCAGTTGGATTATTAGGACTGCACAGAAAAATAATCGTTGCATCAACGGCTGCTTCTATGATGTGATCTACCTTAATAGAGAAGTCGTCTTTTCGTGGTATAAATACAGGCGTCCCGCCATTTGCAAGGATGGCTATGTTATAGTAGGAGAAGGTTGGCGTTGGTATGATTCCTTTTTCCCCCTCTTGCATAAACAAACGCATCAACGTGTCAATGACCCCATCCATGCCGCAGCCAGAGACAACAAGATTGTTTACAGAAAGATTGGTGTACTCTGACAGTTCACTTTTTAGCAGTGTGGAATCAATGTCAGGATACAGGTGAATGCTTTTTGAAATATATTTTATTGCTTCGATTGCTTCTTTTGATGGTCCGAGCTGGTTTTCGTTTGAGCCGAGTTTGAGGATGTTTGCAGGTGAACATCCGTATTGTGCCCCAACTTCTTCAATACTTTTTCCTGGAACATATTTGTTGATTTGTGAAATAGTGGATCTGATGTGTTTTGCACACTTACTCATCGAGTGCTGCCACCACCTGATCAACCTGCTCTCGAGTTATATTTAAAGCTGGAATAAATCGCAGCACCTTTTCAGAAGTACAGTTGAGAAGCACCCCATTCTGCCTGGCGCGCTCAACAAGACTATTGCAGCCACCAACAAATTCCATCCCAATCATAAGCCCAATCCCTCGAAGGTCAACAAAATCAAGAGACGTTGCCCCAAGCTTCTCTAAAAAATATGCACCTGTTGATCCGGATGCTTCTACCAGTTTTTCCTTTTTAATCGTGTCGATTGTGGCATGGCAGGCAGCACAGGCAAGAGGGTTCCCTCCGAATGTTGAAGCATGGTCTCCGCGCTTGAACCCGTCTGCTGCTCTACCGGATGCAAGCATTGCACCCATTGGAAAACCGTTAGCAATAGATTTAGCAAGAGTCATAATATCAGGTTTCACCTTGGAGTGATTGCATCCGAACCATTTGCCTGTTCTTCCAAAACCAGTCTGCACTTCATCAAGTATCAATAGGACATCTTTTTCATCACAAATCTCGCGCACCTCTCTTAAATAATTTATTGAAGGAATGTTTACTCCACCTTCGCCCTGCACAGGTTCTATAACCACTGAAGCAGTGTCATCTGTGATCGCCTTTCGTATCTCTTCACTATCATTATATGGGACAAAGCTCACGTTTTTAATTAGAGGTTCAAATGGCATACGGTACTGGTCCTTAGAAGTAATACCAAGAGATCCGAGCGTGCGGCCATGAAAGCTGTTGTGTGTTGCTACAAACTCTTTTTTACCTGTTGTACGGATTGCAAGTTTGAGTGCTGCCTCGACTGCTTCTGTTCCGGAATTGCAGAAGAACACACGTTCCATCCCACTTATTGTGGTTATTTTTTCTGCAAGTGTAGCCTGTATCTCCGTATAATAAAGGTTAGTGACATGCATCAAGGTTTCTGCCTGCAACTTTATCGCATCAACAACAGCAGGATGACAGTGTCCAAGTCCACACGATGCAATGCCAGCAACACAATCAATATAGCTTCTCCCGGTAACATCAGTTAAAAGCGAGCCAGAGCCTGACTTCAATGCTACTGGTTGTCTTGTGTATGTTTGAAACACATGCTTTAAATCAAGTGAAACAATTTCTTCATAATTCAGCATAAAAATAAAAGCCTCTGCAAGTTTATGCTGTTCTGTAACTGGCTCATAATTTATAAACTCTGTTCCATGAAGCCGTCAAATTGAGGCTATCAAATTACATCGGAAATTTTGTGTTTCTAATTTGATGGCCATCTGTCCTGTCAGGGTTTCTTTGCTTTTGTCTCCTGTGTTACTTACGTAACTGAGAGTTGCTTATAGGGTAAGTAACACCGAGAAAATGTCTTGTTAAGTATAATTGTTATTTTATTTGGTTTTTTGTAGTTGTATGAGTTTGATTTAGTC
>CAJHIR010000081.1 GCA_905067535.1 Candidatus Argoarchaeum ethanivorans | reverse complement strand
ATGTATAGAGCTACAATGGACAACAAAGGCCCTAAAATCCTTGCTATATTTCTGGTATCAACAATGGTGTTATCATCCATTGCATATTTTGTAGGAACTACTGATGAAAACCAGACTAATGAGACTCTTCCAACCGATGAGCCTGCTGACTTTTTCGATGTTGGTGGGCAGTTGATAAGTGAACCATTCACATCAATGCAGGATGCACTTAAAATAACACCTTCCGGAGCAGTGCATGCAGAATATGTTAACCTGAAGGCAGTTGCAAACACTTCGATAGAACCGTTTATTTTGAGCCAACTCCAGAGCGAAGGTCTGCCTGTCGAACAGTTAAACAAGCTCTATGATGCGAACACCGATTGCATATATTTTGCAGGTTTTAACAGCAGTTTTATATTAATGACTACATTCAAACCGCAGTATGTAACATTTCATTTTGTTGCAACGCCATACAGGTACTATAATCTTCTGCTGCGGCAGGACACCGATGCCACAAACGTGATGGGTAATCCAACCATATACGGGACAACACAAAACGATGTGATCAACATACTTGACGTAATCGATGGAGTCACCAACCACACATCCTATGATGACTATGAGGCAGTACTTACAAAAGCGCCACCGGCAGAATATCAACGAATCACAAACAGTGTCCCTTTTGCAGAACAGTTCTATTTTGGACTAACGAATCAGGAAAATAATACTGTTCTCAGAACAACCATCTATTATAATTTGAACGAAACAGCACGATCGAAATTCGAGGCATTGCAGCAAAACAGCACAGAGAGGGGATTCAGCGAATATAATATTACAACAGCAGATAACCTGACAGTGGTTAATATCAAATCTACATTCTTAAACGTGATAAGCGAAGACGATCGGTAGGTCCTGCCGGACAAGACATTAAGCAGTATAGAGATGCGAACAGGTTCGTGTTAACTGGCAGACGCTGCTTACAAAAGCTATTTACGAATTAATAAACCATAGCAAAGTTTATACTTTCGTATACATTAACAAAGTTGTTCTTTTAACAAGGTTATAAGATGGTACAAAAAAGAGATTACTACGAGATACTTGGCATACCAAAGACTGCAAATGTTGACGAGATGAAGAAAGCATATCGCAAGCTTGCAATGAAATATCATCCCGATAAAAACAAAGCTCCTGATGCGGAAGACAGGTTTAAGGAAATATCGGAAGCTTATGGTGTGCTCTCAGATGAAACAAAACGCAAACAATACGATCAATTCGGACATGCTGGAATAGACAGCAAATACTCAAGGGAAGATATATTTAAAAATATTCACTTTGAGGACTTCTTTGGTGGTGGTGGCAGAGGCGGTGGCAGCATATTTGACATATTTTTTGGAGGTGGGGGAGGCGGCGCAAGAGAACATCGGCAGCAGCAGGGAGATGACCTCATCTACCAATTGCAGATACCTTTTAAAACAGCAGTATTTGGTGTAAAAAGGGTTGTTGAGATACTCAAAACTGAAACATGCGACGTTTGCGGCGGCAGCGGAACAAAACCCGGAACTACCCCAAAAACATGCAGAGTATGCGGCGGGACAGGTCAGGTACAGCGTACCCAGAACACCCCCTTCGGCAGATTTGCGACTTCAAGCACATGCACAGCCTGCCATGGAACTGGAAAAGTAATAGACCATCCATGTACAACCTGCCATGGAACTGGGGTTGTGAAGCGCAAGAAAAGAATATCAGTAAAAATACCTGCAGGAATAAGTAGCGGCTCAAGACTCCGCATCAGCGGTGAAGGTGAAGCAGGAAAACTTGGGGGGCCTCCTGGTGACCTCTATGTTGATATATATGTCAGTCCGGATCCAATCTTCAAACGAGATGGTGATGATATAGTAGTCAAGCAATCAATAAGCATCACCCAGGCATCACTTGGCAGTGAAATCAAAGTATCAACACTCGATGGAGATGTGAAAATAAAGATACCACAGGGTACACAGACAGGAAAGATCTTTAGAATAAAAGGTAAAGGAGTACCGCATTTACATGGATATGGGCGCGGTGACCAGCTTGTGGCTGTTACAGTTAAAACACCTGAAAAGCTCACCCAACACCAGAAGGAGTTGTTGAAACAGCTTGCACAATCCTTTGGAGAAACAACTCACAGCAAGTCTGGTGGCATCCTCGACAAGGTAGTAAATGGTGTCAAGGAACATTTATAAACTCGATTACTGCGTAATCGAGAATCAGAGGTTGTAAATAACTCTACAGTCGAGAGTTACTTCTGTACAGTTTATAAAATTTAAGGCTACAGATCTACCTGGGGCACAAGGTCGCAACCACCGCATGGCAAGCACATGGTTTGTGACTGGTCTACACGAAGCTTGTATTTGTCAAGTTTTTCTTTTGTGATTTTTGCAAGTTTAAGCAAACGCTGTGGACTTGGGCGATCAGCAGTAATTTCCTTAGAGCGCAAAGGATGGACATCAATAGCACGCAGTATTGGTATTACGCCTATGCGAGCCAGTTCTTCAACACCCTGCTCCACGGTCTCGTCTGATTCCCCAAGTCCTATCAGCATATTTGAGTAAACCTTGTTTTTGCCAAAGACGCTAACAGCTTCCTCCAGTGCTTCAAGAATGAAATCAAGGTCAAGTCCGGGACACACCAGACTAAAAATGTTGCGATCCATTGTTTCAACATTGTATTTTATTTCATCGGCACCAGCCTCTTTTAGCATCACGGTAGAGTTTGCCGCAGGACATACTGATACACCTATCGGGACATTATATTTTTTAAGAACTTTTATCACTTCCACCGCACGTTCCACTTCACTTCCAGGAGAATCTGCCACACCAGAGGTGATAGCTATCGCTTTAAGAAGCCCAGTGTGATATGCTACTTCCACAAGTTCCTTAATCTCTTTAGTGTTTTTAATTTTACCATCTCTCAGCGGCACAGTGCAAAATTTGCAGTCATAGATACACCGCTCGCTGATCGTTATGTAAGCCTGTTCCGGGCAGTGGATAAGTTCTTCTTCTATTCTACCGCGTGTAAGTTCCCTGTTATCCATTAAAATAACAATGTCTTCCCCATCGAGAGCAGCATGTAATGGCGATTTGTGGTCGATTGTAAGTCGCACCCTGCGCCCCCCTGATCTAAAAAAGATAGACTTTTCACCAGCAGCAGGTCCTGCTGTTGACATACCAATTTTCCCAACAAGTGAAGCATCAATATCAATAGAGCCAATCGATATAAGAACTGCTTTTATTTTAGCATCCATTTTAAGCATCCATTTTCATCAATCATCAAACCTTTTAAACCTGCACACCAGATAGCTCTTGATTCTTACAAGCAGTACACACTAGCGCGAGCATGAAATAACTCTTGATTGCGAAGTAATCAAGTTGTGCAGCAATCAAGTTTTCACCAATTATCAAACCTTAACTGACAGCACTATTTCACTATAGCTCACTGCTCTCTTATCTGGTGCATCTTTTTTATTTCATCCTCGGCCTTATATCGTCACTTCAAATGTCACGCCATCGGCTTCTCTTATCTGGTGCATCTTTTTTATTTCATCCTCGGCAGCAGTCATAATTTCAAGATTTTCATCGTATATCTTCTTTACATTCTTGAGTACCAGCTCAAGTTTTTTTTTCAATATTAACAGTTCCCGCGAAGATAAATGGTATTCAGGTGTATGCTCTATCCAAAGTTGTTCGACATCGATAAGAGCATTAATAGCAGCTTTTGTTTGATCAACAACAATCCGATCCATATTATTTTCCTGTTTATCGAACTCATGCAACATAAAACTTGGTGCATTGGTCTTTGGTTAAGAGCTTATCCAAAAAGTTGAGAATCCCATGGAGAATACAGCCGATGTCGCGCTTTCCCATGACAAAACCAAAGAAGACTCAATAGAACAAAAAAGACCTGTCAAATTAGAAACCGGAA
>CAJHIR010000080.1 GCA_905067535.1 Candidatus Argoarchaeum ethanivorans | reverse complement strand
TTTATTTAAAATACGCTCATGCAGCGATGAAAAAAGCCAGATACGAGATTCTGCCCGATGACGGTACATTCTATGCTGAAATACCAGGATTTGACGGTATTTATGCGAACAGCGACACTCTTGAGTCATGTCGAGATGAGTTAGAGGAAGTACTTGAGGAATGGATATTGCTCAGAGTACGTCTCAACCTGCCGCTACCAGTAGTTGATGGCATCGGTCTGTCGATCATGGAGGCAGTTTGATGCCTTGAATGGGGCCGATAAAAAGAAGAGATTTGATACGATATCTGAAAATTCTTGGTTTTGAGGGCCCTTATTCTGGCGGAAAACATCAGTTCATGATCAAAGATAACGTTACTCTCAGACTCCCCAACCCACATAAAGGTGATATTGGCAGGGAATTTTTGATAAGAATTCTAAAGCAGGCAAAAATCGATAGGACTGTATGGGAGAATCTTTGAATTTACATCAGACAGGGACAAGCTGGTCTGAAAGTCGCAACGCATCAGAAAACCAGAGCAGGGATTGAAACGCTCATCTCAGCCATATACTTCGTATACGGCCGAGTCGCAACGCATCAAGAACCTAATAGGAATTGAAACAAATTTATAAGGTTTTGCTGGCTCCCATACAATGGTTCGCCTGGAGTGAGTGTGCTTGTATCCATTATACCACTGAGTATAGTAATAGCGATAAATAGCACTATAATCACTTCAACGATTCTTACTACAGTGCCCATCGTATTATCAATTCCACCTACTGTATTCTTAGCAAGTGCCTTCATGCATTCCTTTTCGTGTTTAGCAAATTTTACAATCTCTTTAAACATTGTTTTTCACCTCCTTTTCGCAGCAGACATCAAAGCAATGCTAATCCCAATCAACAACATAATCGCAAAGAAGTATGGGAACACACCTCCAATCATGAATGCTGTTGCTGTTGCATTTTTTGCTGTCTGAAAATCATCGTAGGCGGTATCGTTAACGGAAATATTCACGTTATTTGTAGTTGATGTTATCGAATCCATTCCAATGAACAAAAGCATGATAACGGCAACCATCAAAAACACCGTTCCGAGCAATTTCGCCATGTGTTGGTTGTATATTAGTGTTAGTATATATACTTAACTATTACATTTATTTAAATATATATTTGTATATGGTGAAAAGTTGGTAATACAACGTTTACTAATATTTTACTCTAATTTAAAAAACAATTTAAAAAAAGTCAAGGTAATTTACCATTAGATAGATTAAAAACGGTTTTACTTTTCAAATTATCATATCCATGGATTGTTCATTGTGTGCGATTCCCTGTCACATAAATCACTTTTCCATTGGAAAGACGGTATGCAGTCCCAATTACCTCCCCCTCTCCGCCAAGAAGCTTGTCTGTCATATTCATTACTTCGATCTGCTGCCCATCTTTTATAATCACCTGCATATCAGCCTTACCAGGGTTTTTCACAACTGTCATACTGGCAGTAGGATCAAGCATCTCTGGTAAATTATAAGATGTGATCAATGCTATCATTATTGCGAGGGCAAAGACCATGGCAACATCGAAAAGATTAGCTACACTGGTGAGTGGATTTAGTTCATCTTCTTTAATCAAACTACTTCGTCTGTGTTGTTTCATGCGAAAGCACCTCTGATATGTATTCGATGTCGTTTAACTCCTGTGCGTACCATCTTTTGCGAACAATCGTGAGCAGATACCCGGTACCACCTGCAAACAGCCCGAGAACAGTCGTTGCAAAAGCAATCACGAGATTATCTGCAAGCTGCGTAACGTCTCCTTTTGCAAGTCCGATTAATGCTGGGCCAAGTGGTATTAATGTTCCCATGAGTCCAAGTATCGGCCCAATTGTAGAGAGTAGCCGCGTATGCTCAAGTTTATGTGCCATCTGCATCTCACACTCTCCAATAAGCCACTGCAATTCATTCACATCTGCAACATGCCTGGCTCTCGTAAGAAAATCCGAACCAAAGTAATTAAGTTTACTTTCATCCAAGCGGTCTTTTTTTATTTGTGTTTTTTGCTGCCTGGTGTATTCAGAGAGAAAATCGCCAAGTGCAAACAATGAATAAACAAACAGTGCAAGTAATCCAATCACAACAGGGTAAAGCAGCGAGGAAGACACAAGATACATGATAGAAAAAATTGACTGATTCATCTTGATGCACCCTCCCGGAAGCGTTTGAAAACAAAGCCAGAAGCCGCTACTACTACCATTGCAAGAAGTGGAAATAACATTTCATTACTGAAAGAAGCAGTAACTGTTGGTATATCCTTAAGATTCATGTATGCTGGCATGATTAATGCACCGATAAGATAAAACATGCCAACAACCATCATCAATTCTCCAAGACCCCGCGGGGATGGATGAAATTGCTTAACGATGTGGGTAAAGAAGACAATGGCAAACAACAGGAATAATCCAACACCAATTCCAACCAGTGCTGCATCCAGATGAAGCGTTTCGGTTAAAATAGTACATGCAAGAAGGGTGGCTGTAAGGCATACTGGACAGGGAACTGACAGCACAAGAAACGTTTTTTTTGATACATCACAGCCGCCCCACCAGCTTTTAGCTGTGTACACGCCAGAGAATATCAGTAAAACAGCAAGCATCGAGTGGAGCAAAAGCGTGAGATTCATTAAACTATCAAGGCGGTCTGAGAGTGCAGGTGCTATGAACGAGAACACGATACCTGCTGCAAGGTAGGGAAGTCCAATATACCATGCGGTTCTCGTACTATGACTTGAAAAACCGCATCCAGCACCAGCCTTGATCCCAAAAAACAACAGGCTCAGCAGCACTCCTATAACTTCAATCACACCGCAAACAGAAATCACAATTTATAAATAGCTTATTTTTAAGCTAATAACTATGAGCCAAAAAGGTAACAATGATGTGTTCAAAGCTCTTGCAAACACAAAACGAAGGATGATGCTTGATCTGCTCTTATCTGAAAATTATCATATCACAGGACTTGCAAAGAAACTTGGCATATCTGTGCCGGTTGCAACAAGGCATGTGAAGATCCTTGAGGCATGTGGTATCGTTAAGCGGAAGAAGTATGGTAGAACACACATCATATCAATATGTGTTGACCCTCCACAAAAAGCAGCAGAAGCGTTTCTACAAACCTATACCGTGGATATGGCAAAAGGCTCAAGTGTGCTTGATGTACTTCAAAAAGTCTCATCTGTGAAGATGAAAAGAATTGGTAATAACGAGTTCGTAGCATCTATTGATGGAAAAGAGGGACTCTATATTTACGAGGTAGATGGCGTTATATCTGATAAAACGATTACTGAAATGCGACTTAACAAGAACACAGTGATAAGATGGAAACGTCTGATACCTGCTTCAGAAAGGGAGATCACTGTTAAAATCAAACCCACACCATAATCTGTATATGTGGTTACATCATTAGGTCATCTCTGTATGAAAACGATTGTCATCATAGATTATGGGCTTGGAAATCTTCGAAGTGTGCAGAAAGCGTTTGAACACGCTGGAGCAAAGGTTAGCATTTCAAACAATGTTCGTGATATAAGAGATGCTGATGGGCTTGTACTTCCTGGTGTTGGTGCCTTCTATGATGGAATGGCACAGCTTCAAGAGATAAAATATGCCATCTATGATGTAGTGAATGATGATAAACCACTTCTTGGTATCTGTCTTGGGATGCAGATGCTCCTTACCGAATCAGAAGAAGGTGGACGGAACAAGGGACTTGATATAATTCAAGGGCAGGCAATCAGGTTTCCAAAGAGCAAATTCAAAGTTCCTCATATAGGTTGGAACTCCCTTGATTTTAAGGATGGCAATTCTTTTTTACGAAACATAGATAACAATTCATACGTGTATTTTGTGCATTCTTACTATGCTAAGACAAGCCCGGAGTATACAGTTGCAACCTGTACGTATGGGCTGGAGTTTGCTGCTATTATCAAAAACAAAAAAGGTAATGTCATAGGTACACAGTACCATCCTGAAAAAAGCGGGGACGTGGGACTGCAAATGATTCAAAACTTCCTTTTGAGATGTTAGTGTGAATTGGACAA
>CAJHIR010000079.1 GCA_905067535.1 Candidatus Argoarchaeum ethanivorans | reverse complement strand
GTGGTATTTAGCTCAAAAATACCACCCAGAGGAGCCCATCCAAGTTGCAATAGCTACCTATCGAAAGATTGGCCGCATTGATCAAGTACTGCGTCTTGTCTTAGATTATCCATATCTACAGTCAGCCCGAAAAATTATGCAAGAGCACTCCGAGGAAGCGCTCCAATACTTTAAAAAAATCTTCGATGATAATCCTCAACACCCCAACGCAGCCTACGCTTTAGGTGTAGCCTACTTGGAACTTGAGAAAGAACAGGAGGCACAATGGTATTTAAATAAAGCCCTGAAGCTGGCTACAGCGTCCCTCAGGAAGTCAGTAATAAAGGAATGGCTTCGCCAAATAGATCACAAACAGTCCCAGAAATGATCTGTGAATAACTCGTAATCTATGCACTTTATCCCAGTCACTGGCGAAGATGGGGGGGGCTGTCACGTCATTTGGTGGTGACACTGTTTTGAAGTTATTGTTGATTTGAGTCTTGCGGACGCCGCTCCGGGTTTGAATATGAGAGAGATCCCAAAGTTTCAACCGCAACACCACGTAATGTGACAACCTCTGGGAATGGGGAAAGTTGCATAGGAAAAGATCTATCTAAAAAATTCAAAGGATGATAAAAACTATGTCCAAAGAGCATGTCCCTACTTCTAACACTGAAACCAAGAATCTTCACAACACTGATAAGAACAATCCTTCGGCTTTAGGCTGGGCAGTGGTTTTAGATAAAGATAGCAAAGATTCTCTCCGTCAATGTTTTCATCTTTTCACCTCTATGTAATCTCCAATCTCATCTCTCAAATCTTCTCTTTCCAAGGCAAAATCGATGATTGCTTTGACGTAATCCGCTTTGTTTCCTGCATCGTATCGTTTTCCATTGAATGCGTATGCGTAAACCCCTTCCGTGTCAATCAGCATCCTTATTGCATCAGTAAGTTGTATCTCTCCGCCAAACCCGGGTTTTATCTTCTTGATACATGAGAATATCGCAGGCGTGAGGATATATCTGCCAACAGTTCCCATCCTCGATGGTGCATGATAGACATCAGGTTTTTCAACAATATCTTCTACATCATAAATCGTCTCATTAATCATTTCTCCTTTTATGATTCCATATTTGCTCACATCACTAACCTCTTCTACTGCCAAGACAGAGCATTTATACCTTGTATAAACATCCATCAATTGTTTTATGCAGAGTTCTCCCCTGATGATATCATCCCCAAGCAAAACAGCAAATGCTTCATCATCAACATGCTTTTCTGCTCGCAGTACTGCATCGCCAAGACCTTTCGGCTCTTTCTGCCTGATATAATGGATGTCCACCATCGAAGAGATGTCTTTCATTTCTTTTAATAATTCATATTTTTTATTATTCAACAGATGAGTTTCGAGTTCAGGTGAAGTGTCGAAATAATCTTCAACGGCGCGTTTACCTCTTCCAGTGATGATCAGAATGTCATCGATTCCGGAAGCGACAGCCTCTTCCACAACGAACTGGATAATCGGCTTATCGATTATTGGAAGCATTTCCTTTGGCATCGATTTCGTCACAGGAAGGAATCGTGTTCCAAGTCCTGCAGCAGGTATTATTGCTTTTTTAATCATTTGCTTGAAAACTCACACCTATACTTCCTTGCCTTCTCATATTACATCACAACCTCGCCAGGGTATGTACTTCGTCTGGCATCCATTAGCACACCAACATTGATGCTTGTATTAATGCCTGTGTGTACGTAATCTCCCATGATTACACCAAGTTTTCTTCTCCCGGTATCAACAGACTTATTATTCACCATCACCTGGATGTTTTTGCCATCATGCCGCAAGTTCGCAATCTTTGTTCCAGCAGCAATGTTGCAGTTATGCCCTATAATGCTATCTCCAACATAGCTGAGATGTCCTATCTGTGTGCCGTCCATAACAATGCTGTTTTTAACCTCAACAGCATTTCCAATGCGTACATTACTTCCTATGGATGTATAGGGTCTGATAAAGCAATTTGGACCAATATCACAGTTTTCTGCGATTGCAACAGGACCAAGTATGTAAGAGCCATTTCTGATAATAGTGCCTTTTCCTACACTGATTTTACCGTTTAATGTAGTGTATGGTTCGATCTTACCAAAAACGTCTCTCCTAAGATTTGAAAGTAGATATTCATTTGCATCCAGCAGATTCCATGGTCTTCCGATGTCGATCCATGTATCAAGTATCAAATAGCTAACCTCCACCCCACCTATCAGTGCATTAATGGAATCTGTGATTTCATATTCTCCACGCACTGATTTTTCGGTTGTTCTGATGGCGTCAAAGATAAAATCCGGGAATAGATAGATTCCTGCATTTACCAGATTTCCAATATTATGCTCAGGTTTCTCTATGATCTCAACGATTTTACTGCCTGTTGTTTTTACCACACCGTATCCGGCAGGATTTTTTAGTTTCTTCAATGCTAAAACAATATCTTCTTTGTAGTTTATTAAAGAGCGAATATCTGCTGATTTGATTATTGCATCCCCGTTTAACACAACAAATTTCCCTTCCACCAAATCCTTAGCTGCATATATCGCATCAGCAGTGCCAAGTTGCTCTTTTTGCTCAACATAATCAATGCGAACACCGAGACTGCTGCCGTCTCCAAAGTAGTTTCTAACAGTGTCTCCCATGTATCCGACAACGCAGACAAAATCAGTGATGCCTGCATCTTTTGCAGATACGATGATGTGTTCGAGTACTGGTCTGTTTGCAACCGAAAGCATCACTTTAGGGCAAGTTGTCGTTAGTGGATGCATCCTTGTTCCTTCACCTGCTGCAAGTATCACTGCTTTCATTTTTCAACCTTTTATAATTTTATATATTTTATTATATTTTCCATCTACCAATTGTTTTGTTTTTCCCTCCACTGTAATCCTGATCAGTGGCTCGGTTCCGGAAAGACGTACAAGTACCCACACATCATCAAATGTGAGCCTGAACCCATCGATCGTGTCAATACCGGAAAAATTAAGTGCAAGCAGTTCTTTTTCAATCTTATCCATATTTCCATGGTGTGGGGTCGATCCTCGCTTTATCACGTATTCTGGCATCGATGAAAGCTTATCTGCGAATTTCTCTGTTGTACTGCTTAGTAGCTCCACAAGTCTTGAAGCAGCGTACACACCATCAGGACAGTAAGAAACTTTTGGAAATATCCATGTCCCGCTTGCTTCTCCTCCAAAATCCGCTCCTGTTTTCTTTATCTCCTCCGCAACAAACACATCCCCAACACGGGTTCTAATAATCTCGACATCCGGAAGTACAGCATCAATAAGCATGGATGCATCCACTGGCACAACCATCTTCTTTTCTGCCTCGTATTCGCCAAAGAACGCAAGCAGTTTATCATTGCTGACCATTTCTCCCCTTTCGTCAACAGCAACCATTCGATCTGCATCCCCATCATGTGCAATCCCGATATCTGCGTTTGTACCGGAAACGAGCGCCCGAAGTGCAAAAAGATTTTCTTCTTTTGGTTCAACACCACGTCCAGGGAAAAAACCATCTGGCTGGCTATTCAGTGTTACCACATCACAACCCATCTCTCGCAGCAGATATGGGGTGGTCAGTGAAGCTGCACCACATCCGGAGTCCACCACCACTTTCATCTTCCTTTTGATGCTAACCTTTGAGAGAATCATCGATATATGGTCAGAAACAGCGTTTTTATCAGTTCTAACATCCTGCATATCTCTCCATGAGGCAAGTTCAAGATTTTCATCTTTAATCAATTTTTCAATCGTTGTCTGCTGCTCTCTGTCAAACGCCATCCCGTCCGGATTGAAGAGTTTCACACCGATGTATTCTGGTGGGTTATGGGAAGCTGTGACCATGATTCCGCAGTCATGGTTTCTTGCAGCATAAGCAAGTGTCGGGGTTGCAACCGTGTTCACACGTGTAACCCTGCACCCCACCGACAGTAAACCAGAGACTACAGCGTATTCGATCATCTCTGCTGCTCTTCGTGTGTCACATCCAACAACTACTCTGTTGCATACATTACCAACAGCGCGCCCAATCTGTACTGCCAGTTCAGACGTAATCTCTTGATTTGCAATTCCA
>CAJHIR010000078.1 GCA_905067535.1 Candidatus Argoarchaeum ethanivorans | reverse complement strand
GTTATCACTGATATGGCGCTGATCAATATATCTGGTGTTAGCATGATAGGACATGTCGGCGTTGCTGCACACATCTTCACCACTCTTGCTGATGCAGGCGTCAATATCACTATGATCAGCCAGGCATCATCCGAGGCAAATATTTCACTGGTTGTGGAAAGAAATCATCTTGATATGGCTATCGCGGCTCTCCAGTCTGATTTTAAGAATGGGATTATAAAAAATATAAACTATGATAAACATATCGGCGTGATAGCTGTTGTTGGTTCTGGTATGGCGGGAATGCCGGGAGTATCAGGGCGTATATTCAGTGCAATTGGTATGGCACAGATCAATGTCATTATGATCAGCCAGGGCTCATCACAGCATAATATTTCCTTTGTAGTAGCTATTGATGATGCCTACGATGTGGTGAGGGCACTTCATCGAGAGTTTGAGCTTGACAAAATGGAAATCCTTTATGAATAATCATGTGAAAAGAGTTTTATGAAATAAAGGAATGTAGCTAAAATATGGCAAAAGCAGTAATAGTTTATACAACATTTAATGGTTACACAAGAAAGATGGCAGAAGCGATTGGCGAAGGATTGATGGATGCCGGAATTGAAGTTAAATCAATCATTGCTTCAAAAGCAAAGGCTAACGACCTTGACGATGCTGATGCTGTAGTTCTTGGCTGCCCGACATACGGTCGTAACTTATTGTATGGGATGAGAAGATTTCTTTTAGAGATGGAAAAAGCAGATGTGAAAGGAAAGATTGGGGCAGCTTTCGGCTCTTACGAATGGAGTGGTGAATCTGTAAATAAGATGGATGATAAGATGAGGTACAGGTTCAGTATGGATATGGTAGAGCCGTTAAGGGTTATAGGAGCGCATCCAACTGGACTTAAGGACTCAAATGAGTTTGGAAAGAAAATTGCAGACAGGATTAAAATTGGTGGCATTTAGGTATAACCCAGGTTTGACAGATTTTACTCTTTTTGAAAGATGGCGTCCCTTCTTTTAGCTTGGAAGTTCCTGTGTTTTGTCTGGAAAATCCAGTTGACAGTTCACAAAAATTTATGTCTGAATCTATGAAATTCCCTGTTTATGTCTTAAAATCAGTGTGTTTATGTGGTCAAAGTTGGCGTAAATCATATTGCTCAAAATCATACCTCTGAAACAAACAATCCCAAAATACCAGCAATAATCTCCTCCCAATTTTCCCCAACAATCTCTAAAACACGAAAAAGAGTTCGTTCCTCAAATCCACCGAGACCAAAGATATCAAGGACTTCTTCCTGATTAATCCACTCACCTAAGCTCTCCTAATACTAAAATTCTCGAGTAAAGCTTATAGCTCACAAGAGCCATTATCAATGAATTTAAATCCCCACCCTTCTTCTTATATTTACCAAAGACAGCAGGAAAATCAGGTTTTTCATACTGCCCACAAAAAGCAAAGAATCGTCCCCACCGGAAAACAAATATTATCATCTGGAGTGATACAAAACGTCCTCAATCTCGTTTGACTAAACATAAACCAAACTCAACTGAGGACACTCATGATAAATCACAACTGTCAAAGTTAGGCTATTAATGGGTTGTGGGTGTATGAACTGGATAAGAGCCAAGAAGGACTCAAAGAGTTCAAGTTATGTAAAAAAATTGGATTAATCGGTTCTTAAAAGACACTCCGTTTTATCAAATGTTATGCAGGTGACTATAATTTGATTCAGAAGCTTTTTTATGATATGAAGATTGGATTGATAGGTTATACAATTAAAAGGGTGTTGTTGTTTTGGACGATAAAGAGATAATACGGTTGTTGAATCAGGATTTTTTATTGGAGATTGAAGCATCTATGGTCTATGTGAGAAACGCTTTCCTCATGAAGGATTGTGTGCCAAGCAGGTTGACCGAAGCCATTGCCATCGATGAAATGCGTCATATGAACTGGCTTGGAGATCTCATCGTTAAAAAAGGCGGCGTTCCGGTAATGGAGCATAAGGAGCTTGATTTTGGGAGTGAGGATCTTAAAGGGTATTTGCAGAAGCAGTACGATTTGGAAAACGATGCTGTTAAGCGGTATCAAGAGCAGATATACTTAATTGGTGAAAGTGATGCTGAAACTGTTGGAACGTTGAAACACATTCTGGATGAAGAAAAAAGACACCGTAAAGAGTTTCGATTACAGTTAGAGAAACTAAAACAATAGATAAGTTTGATCAACTGCCTTTTCATTCCTATTTTTGTATATTTTGTGCTTGCTCTGCTCATGTGGTTCTGGTTGTGCTGTGTGGTTTTGGTTTGAGGGGTGTTGATAGGATGAGTGCTGCTATTAGGACTATTACGATGCTTGGGCTCCTGATGCGAGGTCGAAAAGGTAGGATAAGTAAAGGCATGTCGTGGTTGTTGCGATTCCTGTGAGTGTTGAGAGTAGCATCAGTCTTTTTAGGTGATTTACCTATCGCGTTTTTGGCGACTTGAATGTTCTGGCAAATCCTGATTTATCTCTTAATCGAACACGCATGACAAAAATGTTACAATCTCTTTATCATGTAACATCCTTCTTGTCCATATCCAAGCTTGCGGTAGTATTCTCTTACTCCAACGCCACTGATAATTGCTATTTTTTTATATCCTGTATCCTGTGCAGTTTCTTCTGCTGTGTGCAGTAATTTCTCTCCATACCCCTGGTGCTGCCATGCGTCTTTATCTTTTGTTCCCACTGGCACAAGTTTTCCATAGACATGAAGCTCTCTTATAATCGCTGCATTTTCAAGTTCGCTCCGGTGTGTGTGATATGGAAAACGCAGACGTACAAATCCAATAACAATCTTCTGTATTATATCCTCATACGAAATAAAATGCTCAATACCGCCGCATGCTCTGTAGGTGTGGATTTGTTGGATGACATTCTCTGGAGATCTGCCTTTTAATTGCTGGTGTCCAACTTCTCTGCATCTGATGCACTGGCAGCCTTTTCCCATGTCAGCAAGTCGTTTTGCTGCAAGCTGCCTGATATGGCTTTTGGTAACTCCCGCAAGTATTTGCTGCACTGGTATGTCGCGTTGTACTCGCTGCAGACGAACGTACATGGGAAGGATTGATTTAACCTGTGCAATCAATTCAACAGCTGCCTCATTCTCGAGAGGTGCGTAATCTCCGGCACGCCAGAGTTTTTCAAGTTCTGTCCCCTCTGTTACAAGCGTGGGATAAATCTTAAGATAGTCGGGCATAAAATCCGGGTTTTCAAAGAGCTTCTTGAATACCTGTAGGTCACCCTTTGGCGTTGTCCCTGGCAGCCCGGGCATTATATGAAATCCAACTTTAAAACAACTGTCCCTGAGAAGTGTATTTGCTTGTATCGTGTCCTCCACTGTGTGTCCACGATTTATGTTCCGCAGGATTTTGTTGTCTGTTGTTTGAACGCCAAGTTCTACTTTTGTTGCACCAAGTTTGAGAATCTCATCAATATGTTTTTCTTTCGAGTAATCCGGCCGTGTTTCAATAGTCATACCAACATTTCTAATCAGAGCTGTTTCATTTTCTCTTTGCAGTTCCGGGAGACTCCGGTCAGAACTATTATTTTCTGGCTTTCCGTAATCATTTAATGCAGCAAAACACTCTTTTATAAACCATTGCTGGTAACTGGGGTCACGTGCTGTGAACGTACCGCCCATGATAATCAGCTCTGCTTTATTAACAGGGTGCCCGATGATTTGTAACTGGCGTACACGGGCTGCTACTTGTTTATATGGGTGATAGTTATGTTCAACTGCCCGCAGTGATGCTGGCTCGCTTCCCATGTAACTTTGTGCTGATTTAAATGGTGTATCCGGTCCACCTGGGCAGGGTATGCATTTTCCATGTGGACAGGGTGCCGGGGAAGTCATGGCTGCAATCACCGCCACCCCTGAAATAGTGCGCACCGGTTTTTTTTGCAACATAGAGAGTGTTGCAGCTCTCTCGTAATCATTGCAGAAAGTTAAAATATCAGCATTGGATGGGATTTTATTCAGACCGCAGGTTTTTGCAATCTTCTTCTTTTCCGCGGCAAGGCTTTTGGAGTCTGTGATTTCGTTATTTATTATCTTCCGGATCAGTTTTCGGTAGGCGTGTTCAGCTTCCATTATATAAATAAAATAAAGTACAGGAAAACATTTATGATTT
>CAJHIR010000077.1 GCA_905067535.1 Candidatus Argoarchaeum ethanivorans | reverse complement strand
CACATAAAATCCAGTAAAAAAAGTGATTAAAACTTGAATGCCTGCCGGATTTATATAATAGATTGTTTGTGTAATCTGTCCTATCAACAGCCCATGTTCCCCTGACCGGATAGAGAGATTCAAGAGGGATGGTGTAAATATGATCAGTATTATGAAATAAATTAAAAATTTTATATATTCTTTATTTTTAAATGTGAATGTCTTTATAGACATTTTTTAAGTTCCATCTCTTCATAATTATTAATTAACATCTCATCGATGTCTTTTTCATTTTGTAGGAACCGTATTTTGTCTTCTTCTCTCTCGAGATTGAATATCTTATCTCTCTTAACAAACTTCCCGTTCTCAAGCATGTACGAGTGATGGAAAAAAACTATTTTATCAGGATTTTGCTCAATACTCTTGTAGCTTTCGTAATATCCGGATTTGGGATCAATGACACTGCGGATATTATCGGCAAAAACTCCTGCTACAAATAGTACTACACCAACTCCCCATAAATCCCCCCATGGACACCGCCAATCAGAATAATTTTCATCTCCAAGACTGAAAGCCTCTCTGATCATTTGTCTTGATTTTACAAACTCTGGGCTAACATCTGCGATGCTTACAAATGACAGCATTGCTTTGCTCTTCTCCCATCTCTTTGCACTGTCTTTTGTTTCAAAAACCCGCCTTACTAACATATTGTATCTATTATCTATTGTACGTCCAATCCCATCCTGCAAACTTCGTTTCAGAGTACGTACTTCTGATTCAACTTCAAGTATTTTATTTATATCAGCATCGACTGCTGTTGCTTTGAATATATCAGTAGGCTGCATCTCAATAAGGTATCTAATCTCATCACTATCTCCTTTAGCACTTGAAATAGCCTTCATAGTGCGGTCTATATTTGCAATGGTGGAATGATATTTTCTAAGATGGCGTGAGTGCCCTTTGAGATCTGCTGTCAGGCTTGTTAGTTTATTCTCAAGTTCTTTGTATGCTTCCATCTTTTCTTTGATTTCATCAAGCTCACTGGCATTTTCTATCAATTCCCTTTTCTTTTCCCCAATCTTCTCCTTAAAACCAAGGTGAGATAAAATAACCTGCTCGATATTTGTTTTTCTGCGTCTTGCCGGATCATGCAAACACCCATCTAACTCCAGAAACAGGTTTGATTCCGCATCCGGATAGCTCCCCCTAACTTCCTCTACTATTTTTTTAGTTGTGTTATCAACCCTTTCATGAACCTTATGATCTATGTTATAGCCATATACAACGCTGATACGATTACCACCGACATCGAACACATGATTGTTGTTCAACTCCACCTTCTTTCGAATATATCTGTTTTCAGCTTCTCTTTTCTCTTTTAGTCGATCAGTTGGTAATACAGCTCCCAGCATTTTATCAATAATAGGAATTTTTAATCCGGATTTAATATATGCTTTTTTTAGCTCCTTAAGATCATTCAAACTTCGTTTAATTAACCCGGCATCTTCATAGGTCAATCTTGCTGTATTCAGTTTTTGCTCTATGGTGTGAAGAGTATCCTCAATATTATGCGTTGACTCTGCGTCCACACTACTAATTCTATGATGTGAGTTTATTCTATTCACAAACTCACTCAGTTCGCTATCAAGATTCTTGAGATTACTCTTCAGTATTTCACCAAGTTCGTCAATAGAATTAAGGTATTCTATATTATCTTTTGCATCCTCATACCACTTTTGATTTTCGCCTGTTACCTGTCTTTTTATTTTTTCTTCATATTCTTTAATCTGGTTCTCCAGCGATTTTATATCATTATTTAAACGTTTATTTTGGTCACTTAGAAGATCGGTTTCTTTTCTGACCTGGTTTAATTTCCTGCCAAGGCTGTTTTCATCAGCTCTAACAATATTTTTAAGCGTATCCTTGATGATACTGTTATGAACATTGTTAATCCTTCCAAGAACATTTTTCATTCTTTCGATCATTTCAATATCAGTTACCATGATCTTACAAAGGTCAGAATCTATATCGTCCCTGAAACCTTCAGTAAGTGACATGGTGTCTACTTCTGACTTGATGCTTGAAATCCACTGTTCGATATCATCTGAAACGGAACCTCTTATCCCATCATCAACTGCTTTTTTTAAGTTTTTCACACTGTTATACTCAAGTTCTTTGAAGAAATCATGCTCAAGTACCATCTTAAAGTTAGAAAACCTATCTTCTATGAATGATCTGTCTTCATCCTGAAGCGTTCTCCTCTCTCCGGAAGAGCCTTCATTAGTATATTTTTCAATAAATTTTTCAATCGTAGTATATAATCTCCCCTCGGTTTCCAACGATGTTTTTTTATCCTGGAAAGTTTCTATAATTTCATCTTTAATATGTTTGATCGATTCTACATTATAACGTACTAACTGGGGACTGGCTATAACAAATGGTGCAAAATTGGGGAGGTCTTCAAAAAGAGACTGTGCTGGATTATTATAATGCGATATTAATGTATATGCGAACGTCTCATCAAACTGTTTTAATAGTATTTCATGTTCATGGGATGCTCTCTGTTTTCCAGGATACTGTGTAACCTCCATTGGCACAAGCACGATATCTTTGAATGGAGTGTCCCGGTTCAAACTTGCATATTCCAATTCACTGAGCATAGCAAAACTATTTGCTTTTTCATCAGTACTCTCTCGTAATGTGGATAAAACTCCAAAAAGGGTAATGTTTGACGTTGGTTGAATGTTTTTGAGTTTTTTTGCCAAATCAAAAGCCATCCCGGAACCAGTTCCACCACCCAATCCAACAATAATAGCTATCTTTGTAGAAGTAAGTAAATCAATATCAAAAAGTCTTCCAGCGAGCGCCTTATAATATATCGCCTTTCCAACCGCTCTTTTTCTGTAGACTCCTTTCGAAAAATTCAACTCTGAGAAGTTTTCATAACTCATAACCTTTGCAAGCCAATCTTCACCAAGTTGATCATCATTGATCCACCATACTGATGCCCCGGTACTCTGCTTGATGTCATCTCCAATTCCAACAAGATCAAAAGGACTTTGTAAGACCATCTCTCTTGTAATTAATTTATACTCAATGTCAATTCTACCAAGCTCTTTATCTGTACTGCCTATCTCAGAACTATATTCTTCTTCTATTTTACTGATCATTTTTTTTATTTGTTCGATTTTTGTCCTGTCATAGTTCTCTTCATCAATAGCAGTATCCACAATGGTAACATTAATCATGCTGCGGCTAAACTTGGGTCGAAGTATCTCCCGAAGAACCCATTCGGTCTCAAGCATTGTATAAACAAGTTCCTTGCCAGCGCCGCCTATAGCAAATATGCGTCCTGGAAAATTTATATCTGTTTCAGTCATTACCTCACCTCTCGATCACTTAATGATGATCCACGCAGATAACCAATAATAAAACTCACGAGAATCAAAAATATACAAATCGCATTTAACCAGATACTGTTTTTAATTTTTATTATTCCAAGCAGAAGAAGGTGATTTGAATATTTAATATCACTCATCTGTGAAGCAAGGTTTTGGGCATCGGTGACCATCCCACGATCGAATAATTTTCTTACCTCCTGTTTCATGTAATCAAGCTCCTCCCATCTAATTTGCTGCATGGTTTCATCGAACTTCTCTTTTTTATAGATCACCAATTCAAAGAGTTTAACGTCAACAACCTTTCCATTGGCATCAACTTCATAAAGTTTCAGTTTACCCTTCTGAAATTTGGTGATCACCACATCAGTTGGTTCGCATTTGATAAGGCCTTCACCACTTGGAGCCTTGCCAACAATAGAAATACGAATACTATCTTTTCGCGGTAGTGAAGATAAATTCAAAGCGATTTTTTGTTTATACCTATCCTGACTATTTACATACTTATTTAATTCACCAAAGTCATATATTGGTTGATCGTCAGATATAAGCAATAAATTCGTCTCTAAATTAAAATATTTGGTATCTTCATAACGATAATCGCTAACTTCAATGGTAAAGTTAATATGCTCGCCTTCATGCAGCTTTTCAGGCAAGCTTCCAGACACGACTTCTACCTGCGAAGCATAAGAATTTGGAACCTGGCAGAGAATTAGTAGTAGCGATAGTACAAAAAGTGATAATACAAAAATGACAGAAGCACGTCTCATTTGTATAACTTCTTAAACTGTATAATACATAAATGTTGTGCAGGATAGATAATTTTTTCAGTGAGGCTGTCAAATTGCCCTGTGAATTTTGTGTTTCTAATTTGACGGATCTCTCTGTTCTATTGAGGTTTCTTTGGTTTTGTCATGGGAAGGCGTGCTGTTGG
>CAJHIR010000076.1 GCA_905067535.1 Candidatus Argoarchaeum ethanivorans | reverse complement strand
CTCAAGGTTTCAGTGATTTTATTTGCGATCCTCCCGGAGGCATGCATCTTGATATGATTTCAGGTGAAGCATACATTTTAAGAGATCGCACATCTTTTGCCTGTTCTGCAAAAATTCTGTAGATCTTTGTTGACATGTCATTTCCGTTGAAGGCACCTGGCTCAAGTTCTACCATCGCGTCAACACGGTTTCTTACAGCACCCGGGGGCCCACAAAGACATTTTTCGTCGTTTATGCCAACTGCAATCCCAACCGCTGCTTTCATATAATTTCGCTTTCCACGTATGATAAATGATCCTTTTGGAAGGAACTCACCATGTTCCGGGGTCTTGGATACCTGCTCCGGAAGCACAAAATAGCATTCACCTTCAGCATACCCGGACTTCCACACGCCTGAATGAGATACTGTAAACTGTGCAGCTTCTTTGAGTGTTGTCTCTGGCATGGTTTTACCTTCGGTTTTAACGATTACGGCAGGGGATCCCGGGTATTGTGTGTGAAAGAAGAGGTCTCTTTTCTCCATGTATTTTTTAACCACAATCTCGTTAGTATCAGAATCGCGTCCTGCGATAACAAGAAAACCATCAGTAGAATAAAACCATTTGAATTGTTCGTACCATTTTGGTTTTTTCCTCTTTAACTTTTTCTTTGTTACTACATCCACCGTTTCTTTTTTTGATATTAACTCCCCGGTCTTGTTTATCGCTTTAATCGCACCATTGATCTTTGATGAAAACTTTTTGGCACGTTTGTAATAAGCTGCTGCATTTTGTTCAACAGAGAGGCGATAATCAAGGTTTATACGAACACCATCGATATTTACTGTAATCTTTCCAGTGCTTGAGTCTATTCGTTCAATCACCGATGCGGTCGGGACTGATGTATTCGCAAGTGTTTTTTTAATGTATTCCCATGAATATTCCTTTTCCCTGGCACCTCGTATCGTAGTTAAAATATCATCGATCAGACAGTATTCAGCATAAAGCAGCTCTCCGGTCGATGTGAGCTTTTCCTCCTGCTTATTAAACTTTTCAAGACTTGCTTCCTGTTGTGCAAGACGTCGTACATATAACCCCTGCCTGGTTTTTTGGGGCGTGACAATTTTTTTTATTTCGCTTTTTCCATAATATTCATCCAGGGCATCGTTGATAGAAGAGAAATATATTTTTTCAAAGTCTTTGTATTGTTTCAGTTCAAAGGGAAGCACATCAATATTTACTCCATCCTGCTTTACCACCTGTGGTACAAACTTGTTTGCAGAAAGAGGCAGCATTAAGTCAAGAAGAGCGCTGTAAATCTTCTCACAGCACTCGTGTGACATTTTGGTGGCACTGGTGCTTTTATCAATACCTGCACGAAGGCATACTTCTTCTGACAACACCCCTCCAAGGTTCAATCGTGTTGCAAGCGTGCGCACAACATCAGTATTCGAGGCGGCAAAAATCCCGGTAAGTTCTTCTACTGTCACTGTCTGTGGATTTAATTGTGGTTGCGGCAATTCGTATATCTGCCCACCGCGAATGGCTCTATCTTTATAGTTAATCGATTTTAGTGGCAAAATGATATGATTTTCTTCATTTAATAACACAATATTGCCACGTGCAAAAAATTCACAAAGAAACACCGTTTTAACGGTTGCTCTTTCCACAAATATCCTGATTATTCGGTCAAAATCATATTGTTCTATTTTTGTAATTCTCCCGCCAGTCAGGTGCTTTCTAAGGAGCATTGGGAATGGCTGGGGCACTTTTTCAGATTCCTTTGGATACTTGGTTAAATGGATTCTTCGTCCTGCTTCTATTACAAGATCACTGCGGCCACTGCCAGTTACTCGAAGCACTATCCGTATTTCATCTGGTGAGTGCTGGTATATCTTTCCAATCTTAGCGCCAACGATGAGATTCGAAAGTTCTGATGCAATGACTGCTGTATCAATACTTGAAATATCAACTTTTGGCTGCTGTCGAGCATGAAATGTCATAAGTTTCCAGAGATGTTATTGTGTTGTCCACATATAATATTTTGCAGCAAGAACGATTATGTTTGTGCAGCAATTCCCGCCCGGTTGCCGGCTGTGCTTATATTATTTGACTGGCTGCTGTAAAACTACCACTCATAACCATCACTCGTGTCGTTGTACACACTGTTTGTGATGATATTGTTACACTCGATGGTGTTGCCTGTAATTCCATCATACAGATAGAAGCCTGCCTTTGCGTTGTTCTGCACCCAATTACAGGAGACGTTGTTGTAGTTGCTCGAAGAATACAGGTCGATACAAGTTGAACGTAGTTCTCGAAAGAACGGGGGCAGAATTGTGAGAAAATTTAGAAAACGAAGTGGAGTCATATAAAATCAAAATATCCGGGACTGCATGAATATATCCAAAAAAACCATAAAGATAATGTAACATAACAATCGTTATATCTGGATGAAGGTAGATTATAATGGGTGTATTAAATACAATAAAGCTTCGCCGCAGCATACGTGCGTTTAAAGATCAAGAGATTGAAGAAGAAAAACTCCTGCAAATACTGGAAGCAGGAAGGCTTTCGCCATCCCCCAAAAACTTGCAGGAGCGCATATTTATTATAGTAAAGGATAAAGAAAAACGGGAAGCACTCGTGGATGCAGCACTTGGACAAAAATTTGTTGGTGAGGCGCCAGCAGTAATTGCAGCGTGTTCTGTTAATATAGAATACGTCATGCCTTCCGGACAATCTGCTTATCCTATTGATATTACCATAGCATTAGACCACATGACACTGCAGGCGGTCGCAGAAGGGCTTGGTACCTGCTGGATAGGTGCATTCGACGAGAAAAAAGTAAAAAAAATACTAAACATACCAGAGAGTGTCAGAGCGGTCATGCTGCTGTCAATCGGGTATCCAAAAGTCATTCCGGAACCAACGCCGAGGAAAAAACTTGAAGAGATAACCATGTCGGACGAATGGGTAAATAGATAACAAGGCACTGTCTAAAAATCCAGTGATTTATCACCGCGGAGAGCGCAGAGGACGCGGAGTTTTAAGACTGCTCCGAGCCTCTGCGTTCTCCGCGTGTTCTGCGGTAAAACTTGAGGATACAGTGACAACACTCGGATTTTCCGATTGTGTCAGATAACAATAATAATTTTTTTAGTTCTTGGTTGGATATGTTGTTTTATCCTGCACCAGATAACCTGATATAACCCCCTCCCAGCTTCACCAATAAACAAGCTCTCTAACGCCTGATTCCCATGCCTCCTGCCAGATGTATGAGGCAGAAAGCTAAATGGAAGGTTCGACACACTCTCTTTTCAACACTTCTACCAGTATATTGATGTAAAGACTTCAATCCAAGCGTATTCTTCACAATATCGAATAATATCTCAATTCTGTTCCGTTTTCCTCTGAATGCTTCCCACTCCTCAATCAGCCTGAGAAAATCACGTCTGATTTTCTTCCAGATGTCGAGTAAATAAGCCTTCCCAGCCCATACATCAAGTGGAGGGACGAGATTTGCTTCAATTCGCTTCATATTTGTATTCTTTCTTAAATAAATGATTGGAACAACGAAGAATCGATTAATGGTGGCTATATAATTCTTCATTGAGCTATATCCTTTATCACAGATGATAAAATCGCCTCTTCTCATCTTTTTCGATGAGTACAGCTTTTCGAGGAATGAAATAAGTATCTTTGCATCATTCGGGCATCCATTGTGGAGTTCATAACCCAATAACTCGTAATTCTCAGTGTCTATTGCTACAATCAGCTTAAAACCGACGTAATACCCTTCGGATGGATAATAAGACCATTTGTATGGTTTTTCACCCTTCCCGATCCTTCTCCTGTTTCTCCACGTATTCAAGTCTATTTTGATTGGCGTTGCATCTATAAGGATGTATCTTCTGCGCTTTTGCCTCCTTCTCGTAGATACTTTGAATATTCCTCTGAAAAACGTTGATAATGTCTTTACATCCAATTTGGAATGTAATCTGTATAGATATTTCAAATCAGGTATTTCTTTCACACCCACAAATATCTTCAGCTTTTTATTCTCTTTTAATTCCAA
This sequence comes from Candidatus Argoarchaeum ethanivorans, assembly GCA_905067535.1. The sequence continues at coordinate 278 of CAJHIR010000076.1, read as the reverse complement.
TATAAAGTCAGAATATGCTCTTCCAAACAGATCGGCAATCGTAATAACCTTCATTATGTCTATAAACCGTTCTACATCTGGTATTTTCAGTCTGCTTGCCGTTTTCTTTGCTCTTTTAGAGCCGATCGTTTTGAGTATAAATTGCGCTATAACCCATTTTTGATTCTCTAAATCCGGTATCAATGGCGGTTTCATTTTAGTTCCTCCATTAATAGTAATACACCAGGTTACATTTAAATTTTTCGATTTTTAATGGTTAATTTCTAAAATGGATTGTT
>CAJHIR010000075.1 GCA_905067535.1 Candidatus Argoarchaeum ethanivorans | reverse complement strand
TTCAACAAGGAGGGGCTTAACACTCGCACGATCCTAAATTACGTCTAAAAATTAAATTGGTATGACACTAAGAGTTCCATGGGACAGGACTCAATTTTTTCATGAACAATCTCCCGATAGTTTAAGCCCAAATTCATTTTTTTAGTTCTTTTCTGATTCTTTCAATTTCACCGCCCCCTGGTATTTTGAGAGTAAAAGCACCATGACAGGGTTTGATGTAAGCGATGAGAATATGATCGCCTTCGATGCCGATTGGCAGTGGCGGAATTCCTATCAGGTATATATTGAATATTTTATACCCGGGGGCTACAAAGTAGATTTCTCGACAGCGTTTTTGTATCAGTTTTGAACACTCGGCAAAGGTTGTGCGAGATAATAGTATTTCATAATCCAGTTCTTCTACACATGGAGCCATGTACTCACCCCATCAATTTGTTCTTTAAGTGGCATTGGGTTGTGAATAACAGGTTCTGCAAGTACATGCTCACAGATATTTTTGCATTGTTCTGTTAACTCTTCAGCACATTTCCCAAACACGATTGCTACCATTTTACCTTTTGAGAGCGCATGTATGCTTGCAAGGTATGCGATACCCGAATCACTGTGAACGAACACAAAGCAGAAGTCGAAGTCGATCTTTCCCGTTGATAATGCACCAATAGTTATATCCAGGTTCATCATCTTTCCATTATAATAATGACGCTCAGGATCAGCAACCTTCACAAGAAGGAGGGCTGATTTGTTGCCTGCAAACACTGGCGTTATCCCATGTTTTTGAAGCTTGTACGCAAGATATATGGCAGTACTTGTCTGCACAGGAAATTCAGGGCAACCAAGCGCCAAAAGAGCGGTTTTGGTCATAACTGATAAATATTGAAGAGGATGCTATTTAAAACCATCTTTTTTAGAACATGCTTACAGGAGGCTATCAAGGAAGGTGGTAGTAATGACTTTTCCATTGATTTTGATCTCACGTAGTGCCAACGTCTCTGGCATTTGGCAGTACATGATCTTAGCCATCAGAATTCGGTCGTTGTTTTGAATTTTCCCATACAACGATATGGTCTTTTTTTTGCGTCCCGGCAGAAATCGTTTATCAAGGCTGCCATGGATCCGGATGACTGTGCCAGTGTCCTTCGGGCAGTGATGTGTGATCTGTATAATACTGAAGATATGTTCAAACAGTATACGGTTTCATGAATCGTTAACCTTTTTTCCGCCTGGAACATTCACAGGTCTTGCATTCTCCCAGTAATGTAAAAACAAATCCTTACACCATTCACGGAACTCTTCATCCTGGCTGTTGAAAGAAATTGAGAAATCTATATCCTCACCACACGTGGGAAGACAAAATCTTGCACCCTTTTCGGTTATGACCATTGCTATCTTTAGCTCATCAAGAACCTTCAGGTATTCGCCTGGCTTAAATTCAAATCCAGGCGGATATATAATATTCTTTGGTAAAATGACTCTGAAATCCAAGCCTTCTTCCTGTTTTTTGATGACTGTCGGGACTGTGTCCATTAAAATTTCAGGTGATATAACCCAAATATACTTTTGGGCATCAGTAGGTAAAAGCGTGCACTCCCTGAGATTCGCCACCGTTCCATGTGTTTTTTCAAAATTTCTTAACTCAGCTATCCTCTCAAGAAATTTTCTTGGAATATCCAAGTTGAGATTCATCAAATCTTCTCTGTTTTTTACAAGGAATTCAAAGTTATACAGTGAAGATAGAATCACCTTTCCATAATTTGTGAGTGTGAAGAAGCTCTGCACATCTTTCTCGATTAGTTTTGCATCCTGTAATCTTGTGAGATGTCTTGTAGTTTCCTGCAGCGAAATTTTTAGTTTTTCAGAAATGGTGCCATGCTTCTGTTTTTCTTCTGCAATGAGAAATAGTATCCCCAGTCTCAGCGGATTAGAAAGCTCAAACAATAAGTTGCTGAGATTCACCAGGTTTGATGCTCTCGTTTCAGGATTGATCCGTACATCTTCTGGTTGGACTGTCATAACTGTTAATAATGATTATGACATGCTATATATCGTTATGGTCGATATAACATTGAGGGGTAAAAATGTGTTGAAGGTGGTGATATCAACCAATGCAAAATACCGGAGCATGGCCAATTAAACAGAATGTGTATACAGCAAAAGCAAAAAGAATGGCTGCAGTTTTATTTCTTCTATCAGTATTCACTATCGTATTCATAATAGTAGAATACCCTTCACAGAGTGAGATTAGCACGTATCCATTAACTGACGCCGAGGTCTCTCCTTTGAAAGTTCGTCCCGGGGATACAATGCTTATAACTGCCAGTTGCGTGGATCCCGTTGGAATTGAAACAGTTACCGCGGACATGGGTGGAATAGAGACGATTCAATTGAGCCTGATCTCCGGAACAATCTATAATGGAACCTGGCAAGCCACCTGGTTGGTGCATGATACCGAAGTCAGGGATTATAATACAACTGTTACCGCTACGAATATCTTTGGAGAAAGTTCTTCCGTGAACATTGTGTGGAGCGATCCTGCAACAGAGGGGATGATTGCGTATGGCGAGGGAACGAGCACGACGCCAGTATACCGAATATGGAATGGCACTGGCTGGGAGAGCGAACAATCAGCAAATGATGTGAGCGGTGTACCTAACCTGGTTGTTTTAAGGTCTGCCCGAACAAGGGATGAAAAGATACTGGGCGTTCTGGATACAAGTGGACATATAAACGTTCAAGTCTGGAACGGCAGTAGCTGGGGAACTGTTTTAGCGGTCACCACTGCCGTAGTTGACTATGATTATAGAGGGTTTGATATTGCTTATGAGGATTCGTCTGGCGATGCACTCATCGTGTATCAAAATAATGTAAATGACCCACTGTACAGGGTTTGGAACGGCACTGGCTGGAGTGATGCAACAACGCTGCACCTTCCAACCGCAGGTATTCCTGTCTGGATCAGAATGGCGTCGAAACCGGGCTCGGATGAAATAATTGTGATGACCCTGGATACAGGAGGACCTAATGTTTCTGCTGCTGTCTGGGACGGCAGTGCATGGGGCAACAGTATAAGTCTTGAAGGAGTCGCTGAATCATACGCGTATCGCGGCATTGCCATTGCTTATGAATCTCTAAGCGGTCATGCGATGGTCGCATGGTCGGATGGAGGCGAAACAAACGGCGGTCCACAATACAAATTCTGGGACGGCTCTTCATGGGGCGCTGAAGCGATAGCACCGGCAACCAATGATGAACCACTGTTTATTGAACTTGGCTCAGATCCATCGAGCGATAATATAGTGATGGGAGCTATAGATTCTTTTAAGCATATTAACGTCAACGTCTGGAACGGCACTGGCTGGGGAACAACGAGCAAAGAAGTCACGACAAAGGCAGAGCCGAGTGAAAAAAAACCCATGGATGTTGGATTTGAATCTACAAGTGGTGAGGCATTGGTTGTATATTCCGAGCATAATTCCAATGAACTTAGTTACAGAACATGGAATAGCACTGGTTGGTCAGGGGTGTTGAATGGTTATACCACCACTCACGATCCTCAGGCAATAGATATGAAACCTGACCCAAATTCTGATAATATTAGGTGCCAAGGGGTAACTGATAATAGTAGCCTTATGAGTATAAAATGGAACGGGAGCGGGTTTGAGGGGCCACAGCAACTGGAAGATACACTTCCAGCCATATTTGAATCATTCATGTTTTCCTATGATAGGCATTTCATTATTTCTGATGTCGATGCAGATGGAGATTATGGAGTAGGCGATACGATACCGGTTACCTGGAACCTTACAGGAAGCGCTTCGGCTACGGAGAACTACATTAATGTCGAATACTGGGATGTGACAAATGGCACACAGTTCGACCTCAAAAACCACACTACATCTGCAAATTCAAGCACATCCAAAGCACTCACAGATAATGAAGGCGGGCACACAATTGCTGTGTACGTGTACACCAGCACAAGTTCAGATGGCAATAATTCAACCGCTATTACACAGGGAACCTCATGGCCATATCCAATTGTCAATGCCGTGAAAAGTTGGCAATCATACAACGATACTGATCACAACAATCAGGATGACACCTTCAGCGGTGACGAGCATACTGTTTACATGCATGGTGAAGGGTTTCAGGTAAGCCACCAGTATAAAGTAGCGTATTACGATGTGAACAATGACAAGGTCGCGAGCGAACTTACTAATACCTCAGATGGCGATGGAAACCTGAGCAGTCAATATGATTTTACGGGTAACACGAGTGCAACAGCAGGAACTTGGAATTCTGCTGTATATGATGTTAATAATAGCCCTCTGAGCACTTATAATCCAAACGATCCGAACAAT
>CAJHIR010000074.1 GCA_905067535.1 Candidatus Argoarchaeum ethanivorans | reverse complement strand
ACTGTAAAGCAGCTATTTCATGACCACGAGGATCTTGAAAAGAATAGAGTGAGTATTAAAGCAGCAGCAGGGGAAGTAGAAAGGGAACTTATCAACAACCAGCGGGAGTATATGCGTCTCGAAGCAAAGATCAAAGCAGAGCGCGAACTTGGAGGTTACAGCAGTGCAGTTGAAAGCACACTTAAATCAGCAAGAAACCATGAACTGGAGGGCATATATGGAACCATCGCAGAACTTGGAACAACAGATAAAAATTACTCCACATCACTTGAAATTGCAGCAGGGGGACGCATACAGGCAATGGTTGCGGCAACTGACGAAGATGCATCTTATGCTATTGCTTATCTAAAGCAGAGACGAAAGGGGCGTGCAACGTTTCTTCCCCTGAATAAATTAAAGCCATCAAGACCTCTTGAAGCGCCGGATCATGCTGGCGTTATCGACTATGCAATAAATCTTATGGACTACGAACAGAAGTTTGATCCAGCCTTCTGGTATGTATTCAGAGATACGCTAATCGTTGGAACACTGAGTGACGCACGAAAACTTATTGGACGATATCGCATGGTCACACTCGAAGGTGAAATGATTGAGCGCGGCGGGGCTATGACTGGCGGAAGCATACGATCAAGACATTCGTTTGCAGGTGGTGAAACTGAAAAACTCAGTGGATTAGCACAGAAAACAACAGAACTTGAATCTCGTAGAAACGGCATCTTAACTAAAATTGACAGCATAGAATCTCACATTCACACTCTTCTAAAAGAGATTGCTGAAACTGAAAAACAGTTATCAAAGAGACAACTTGAACTGGAAGACATTAAAGGACGGGGGGAACAGCTTACAACACTAATTAATAAGCGAAGAGATGAACTTCAACAGATAGATGGTGAGCGAAAGACGCTTAAAAGAGAGATGGAAGAGGTGGAAGAAAGAAAAACAGCTAAGAACCTTAAGATGCACGAATTTGAAGAACAGATACATGGATTAGAAGAAAAAATAAAAGACTCTCCTCTGCCCAGGTTCAATGAACAAATCAATAAGTTGCAAGATGAGATAAATCACCTTCAAAACAGAATTTATGATGTTAAAGAGGGGTTAAACAGCATCAATCTCGAAAGAAAATATGTAAAGGAAAAAATCGAGGAGATAACAAGAAACACATCAGAACTTGAAACAAAAAAAACAGAACACCTTGAAAAAATCCAGCAACTGCACCACAAGATCAAACAACTTGATAGTGACCTGGCAGAAAAACAGGAGCGTGAGAAACAGCTATCCGTTGAACTTAGAGAGCTCCAAAAGCTTCGAGAAGAGCTGCAGGAAAGATACGACTCTGCAAAAGAAGAAACTCGAAATATTACGATAACAATCCAGCAATTCGGCAGCCAGATGCTTGCCTTAAACACTACCAGGGAAGCAGTTGGTGAACAAATCACACAATTACAAACAGAATTGAGCCAGAGAAAATTGAATGAAAACGAAGAAGTTCCAACAACCGAGAAAGTCTATTCCAGGATTAAAAGCATCGAGAGAGCAATGGAACGACTTGAACCAGTTAACATGAGAGCTATTAGTGAATATGATGAAGTGGAAAATAGGGAAGGAGAACTACAATCAAGACGCGATATACTCTTTAATGAGCGACAGGAACTGCTCCAGCGCATCACATACTATGAGAAGATGAAAAAAGATGCATTTATGGAGGCATACACCCGCATAAACAAGCACTTCAAGGAAATATTTGCAGAGCTGTCCAGTGGCACAGGAGAGATCATACTTGAAAACCCAGAGGATCCTTTTACCGGTGGACTAACCATAAAAGCGCGACCTTCGGACAAAACAGAACAGAGGCTGGAAGCAATGTCAGGTGGTGAAAAAAGCCTAACAGCACTTGCACTAATCTTTGCAATACAAAAGTACAGACCAGCACCATTCTATGCCTTTGATGAGATAGACATGTTTCTTGATGGTTTCAATGCAGAACGAGTAGCAAGGCGCATAAAAAAATCCTCTAAAGAGGCTCAGTTTATCGTGGTGTCCTTGAGAAAACCGGTGATAGAAGCTGCACAGCGAACACTTGGTGTGACCATGCAGGAGAATAACATCAGCATGGTAACAGGAGTTAAAATACAATGACGATTGCAGTAATCGCAATACAGGGAAACGTGGAAGAACACATTCATGCTCTCAAGCAAGCTATGCAAAAACAAAAACTCGATGAAGAAGTAGTACCGGTAAAACATAAAGGAACCATACCCTATTGTGATGGTATTGTGCTTCCCGGTGGTGAAAGTACCACTCTCTGCCGCCTGATGAAACGCGAAGGAATTGATATTGAAATTATTGATGCTGCAAAACAAAACAAGCCGATACTTGCAACCTGTGCCGGACTTATCAGCTTAGCCAAATCCGGTGGAAAACAGGCACGAAAAACAAAGCAACATCTACTTGGAATAATGGATATCGAAGTTGATAGAAACACCTTTGGTAGGCAGGGCGATTCCTTTGAAGTGCCAATTCACATAAGTTTTCTTAACACGCCTTACAATGCAGTGTTTATTAGAGCACCAAAAATCGTTAGAGTAGGAAAAAATGTAGAGGTCATAGCAAGATTTGGAGAGGATATTGTTGGTGCAAAACAAAAAAACATAATCGGATTAGCCTTTCACCCTGAACTTACAGATGACCTTAGAATTCACCAGTACTATCTGCAACTGGTACAGGAGAATGGAGGCTGAGAGGTTATAATGAGCAGATTCTCAGGGTGTAAGACGTTTCCTGTCTCGAGGGAACAAAACAGTATCTCTGATATTATTTAATTTAAGCATGGTCATGAGCAGTCGTTCTGTTCCAAGCCCCCACCCTGAATGTGGTGGCATGCCATATTTAAAAGCATTAAGGTAGGATTCAAACCCATTGATGTCAAGACCCTGCTCAAGGATGCGCTGTGTGAGCAAATCAATGGAGTGAATTCGTTGTGCCCCTGACGCGAGTTCCATATCCCTGTGCATCAGATCGAATGCTTTGCATAACGATTGCTGGTTTTCATAAGGCATTGCATAGAACGGCTTTACCTTTGTAGGCCAATCAACAATAAAATAATGACTCCTGCCAGTACTTTCTGCGATTGTATCCCCAATAATGATTTCAGCAGCAGTGGTCAGATCATCGCCCCATTTAATTTTTTCCCCTCCTGTTGATGCAATCTCGATAGCTTCATCATACTTCAATCGTTCAAAAGGAAGCTCTATAACGTCTAATGAAAGGTTTAATGTGCTGAGTGCATCTTCTGCTCTAATCGTTAACTCATGATATGTGTGTGCAATTAGCTGTTCAAGGATGTTCATCACATCATTATGATCTGCAAAGCTTGCTTCGATGTCAATTGAGGTGGCCTCGTTTAGATGCTTGCGGGTGTCATGTTCTTCTGCACGAAATATTGGTCCTATTTCAAATACCCTGTCAAAACCAGCAGACATTAGAATTTGCTTGAAAAGCTGCGGGCTTTGATTTAAAAAAGCTTCTCTCTCGAAGTAGGAAATGGGAAATAATGCTGTACCGCCCTCGGTTGCCACACCTACTACCTTTGGGGTTGTAACCTCGATAAAGTCATTGCTTGATAAAAAACTCCTTACTGCTTGCGTTAGATGGTGGCGAATCTTAAATACCGCCAGAACCTGCGGCCTTCGCAAATCCATAAATCGTGCGTCAAGCCTGGTGTCAAGGTCAGCATCGACTTTCCCGGTGGTGTCCATCGGAAGCGGCGATGAAGCTTTGTTTAGCAGATAAATCGTGCCTGGTATGATTTCATATCCGCGAGGTGCTTTTTTTTCTGGTTTTACTTTTCCTGTTACAGTTATTATAGATTCGCGGCTGAGACTTTTTGCAGTATTCATCAGTTCTGCAGAACTATTCCTTTTTACCAGTGTTACCTGTGTGATGCCTTCGCGATCTCTAAGCAGCACAAACATGATTCCGCCAAGATCGCGAATCTCGTGCACCCATCCGGTAAGGGTAACAACACAGTCTTCCCCCGTTTCAGGTGTGAGTTGATTAGTATAATGAGTTCTTCTAAAAAGGTTCTGGTTTAAGTCGTCTTTCATGGTTGATTCCAGAATGAAGGCTCAATTATATATAACATTTTTTATGGTTTGAATAAAGACTATTGTCTTGACAATTTAATTTTTAGACGTAATGGTAGGATCGTGCGAGTGTTAAGCCTCTTCTTGTTGAACAAGCCATAAGATACAAAACCACAGAGGGCACAGAGGGCACAGAGAAGATTGAACTCGAATAAAATATCCGAAAAGATTACTGTGGCAGGGATTACCAGAAAGCGCTTATGAGGCAAGTTTTTACGTTAGGAACTCTCAAAAACGATGCCTTAAAGTCCTGTCACAGGTTGAGTTTCCTGTAGTTTATGACAACTGCTTTCATACCTCAAACTCGAAAGCTGAAAAC
>CAJHIR010000073.1 GCA_905067535.1 Candidatus Argoarchaeum ethanivorans | reverse complement strand
TCCTTCCTCGATACCAACGCTCGGTTCATAGCCTATCAGCCCCTTCGCAAGTCCGACATCCGCAAGCGTATGCGCGGCATCTCCCCTCTGTGTCTCTGCATAATTCATCTCAGAGGAACTTTCGATGATCTCCTTCAAGTTTGTAGCAAGATCATTAACGCTTATCCGGTTTCCGCTCCCGATATTCATAACTTTACCATCTGCTCTATTCGTATCCAATAACCTCATATTCATCGCTACAATTTCATCAATATAAGTAAAATCTCTCGTCTGTTCCCCATCACCAAAGATTGTTATCGGTTCATTATTCAGCATTTTTCCAGTGAAAATAGATATCGCAAGGTCTGGTCTCATCCTCGGTCCATAAACTGTGAAATACCGCAAAGACACAGTTGGAAGCCCGTACACCTCATAAAAAACCCTGCAATAATGTTCTGCCGCCAGTTTTGAAACGCCATACGGTGATACAGGCTGCGTTGGATGTTTTTCATCAAACGGTAGATATTCCACCTTTCCATAAACCGAAGACGAAGATGCGTTTATCACTCTTTTCACATTAGAATCTATTGATGCCTGCAAAACATTTAACGTTCCAACCACATTGATATTGTTCGGCTTGAATGGATTCTCTACTGAAATCCTCACGCCTGCCTGAGCCGCTTCATGAAAGACATAATCAACATCGTCATCGATAACACCCCTCAGAAATTCGAGGTTTGTAATATCGCCACGGATAAAGGTCACTGTTCCAAATTTGGAAATATGATCGATGTTTTTCTTTTTCAGCGCTGGTGAATAATAGTCATCCATGTTATCTATTATCACGACCTCATGTCCCTCGCTAACGCAACGCTCAGCTATGTGCGAACCGATGAACCCTGCTCCGCCGGTTATTATAATTTTTGACATATTCTTTATCTTCTGTTACTCTTTATGTGCAACTATATCAAATGATGTTGCATGATGAAATCTCTTTTTTGTTGCGAGTTGAAAAGAACTCCTAAAACTTTGAATACAAAAAACAATATTCCTAATATCAGAATATAAATTACAGAACCTATGCTTTTATAATCCTTATCTCTAACAACCCTCCATCCAACTACGCTATATAGTAGATATTCTATATTATCCACCACACCATAGCTACCATGCAATCGATCTACGTGAAACCCTGCCTTTTCAACTTCGTATGTCAACCCTTGACCTGTGAATCTCCTAAAATCATATTCCGCATGGATATGCTGGAGAAATGGAACCGACACCCATAACACCCCTCCCCTCTTTAAGATTCTGTTACATTCGCTCAAAACAATTTCTGGCTCTTTGACATGCTCCAAAACAGCATTACAAATGCAACTGTCAAAAGACTCGTTTTTAAATGGTAATTTGTGTACATCTGCAAGCGCAATAGTATATTTCGATTTTGTAATATCAACACCAATGTATTCATCTCCGGGGCTGAAGCCGACTCGGTCCAGCATACTCCCACAGCCAACATCAAGCACTCTGCCATGCAGACTTGCAAAAGTCTCCCGCATCAGTTTCAAATCTTTTTTACCGAATCGAGTAGATATCACAACTTAACCTCCTGAGACAACTCCTCATACAATTGAACCGTCTTTTTCACCGTATCTTTCCATGAGTAATTTTCAACCACTTTAGCCCTACCATTCTTTCCAAATTTCTGTGCCAATTCTCTATCAAACACGATCTTTGAAATACCTTCCGCAAGTGCTTGGGAATCCTCTACTGGAACCAACAATCCGCAGCCGTCCACAACATCAACAAGTTGGGGCAACTTTGTACAAACCACTGGAATTCCACAAGCCATTGCCTCCAATATGGTTCGCGGAACACCTTCATTCAAACTTGGCAGCACAAAAACATCAGAGTTTTGATAGATTTCAGGTAGTTTGGAATTTGGAACGAACTCCTTCATGATTATGTTCTTACTTAGGTTTAAATCTCGTATCATTTGTTCAATATTTCCTTTTAAAGGTCCCCTTCCAATCATAAGAAGTTTAAAATCTGGATATTCTTTTACTAAAATTTCAAATGCATCGATTAAGTATTCAACCCCTTTTCCGGGAGTAAACCTGCCAATCCACAGAATTTGATTTTTATCTTTTTCTTTTTCGCGTGGGGCAAATATATCCGTGTCAGTGCCATTATGGATAACCGCTATCATATCTGAATCAATACCCAGTTTTACCAACAACAATTTTTCATTTTCGGTATAGCAAATTATCTTATCTGCTGATTTAAACGTCCATTTGGCGATCGTTGGAATGTATATCTTATGCACCCACCTCGGTACGGTTTGTGATATCAAACCATGATTAGTAATTACAAGAGGTGGTGACCCCAATCTCCTCACAAGTGCACACAAGTTTGTAGAAAAGAACAGATGCGAATGAGCATGTATTATGTCAAAATCGTTTTTTGTGCGGAATAATTTAAAAAACAACATGGGTATGAATGAATTGCCCCCGATTGTTAGAATGGGTTTAAATCGTTGTATCTTATAGTCATCCTTATATTCTTGTGTTGGTCTTCCATCTGTATTTGAAGTATAAACTGTTACTTCATTTCCAAGTTTTGCTTGCTGTTTTGACATTTCGTGGGTGTGAATTCCAATACCACCCACCACAGAGGGATATAAATCACTCACAACACGTAATATTTTCATAAATCAAATTATCTCCTTATTTTTATGTTCTTTCCACATAATCTCATAATCGATCACCCTCGCCTCATGCCCCTTCCTAGACAATCTCTCCATCAAATGATGGTTTTGATGCGGACATCTCCGAACCCAGTCCGATTCCTGCACAACCAGAATCTTCATATATCTTCTCCCTCCACGGACACACCATACTTCTTCGCACCGATCATGGTAATCCCGACCAGATCGTTACCGCGCCTGCAGGCAGTTCATTCTTCTTCAAGACGTCTATCGCCCATGCAGTTTCTTCCATAACCGTAAACTGACAAGCCCGGTATCCCATTACCTTATCGCCGGTTATCTTTTCCAGTATTCCAACGGATTTTAACACATCCTCTTCAAATTCAGATGGTGTTTGCTGCGTAATCGGTGTATGGCTATATCCATGCGTGGCTATTTCATGATCTTCATCCCTGATCCTCTCAACCAGTTCCGGAAAGTGCTCTGCAACATAACCCAGTATAAAAAAAGTTGCTTTTGTGTCTGACTCATTCAGTAGTTTTATTATCTTATTGGTGCTTTCAACGACCCGATCTTCATACAACTCCCATGTTGAGATGTCAGTATCCATATACCAGTCTTCAACATCGAGCGTCAGGACGTTTGTCATTTTTCTTTCCTGGGGCACTCATAACCACCTCCTCTATCTATATGTACATCAAAATCCCCATTCAGAACCTCTTTCACCCTCTTCACAGAAAACAATTCCTGCAAGATCGGGCTTACCTTTTTTTCGGTCAGATGAAGAACTTCAATCCTTCCAAAGACATCATCAAAGTCACTGCTGTAATCTTCCGGATTATCCTGCCCGCCCTTCCACCAGTCGTTTATGGAGAGGACAGTAACCTCATGGCTTTTGGACAGGTATTTCACAAACTGATGCGGTCTGTTATCCAGCCGAAGCGCTGGATGTTTTACTAAATTTTTTCCCAAAAAATTTTGCTGCGATTTCTTCAAGTCCACAATCGAAGTCATTAATATTTTCACTTCCCCATCACCCATGTTCTAATCGCCAACTAATCGCCAACTAATCGCCAACCATCGGGACATATTTTGTTGATCTGCCTTTCCCTTTAATTTTCAGCAAGCCCTTTTCAACAAGCTGGGACAACTCCCGTCTCGATGTCTCATCCGATACTCCGCTGATTTCCCTATAAATCTGATTATTGATGAACCCTTCCATGAAAGCGCATTTCAAACCTTTCCTCTGCCTATCATTTAACTCGACACCAAGTTTCTCTATTTCCGAGATAACGACAGCCTTCCCCCCTGATCTAAAGATAACCTTTGTCTCAATATCTGATATTCTAAATTCTGGCTCAGGAATCCCCCAATCATCACACACATCTTTCATAAAGTAGATCCCTGTTCCATATTTCTCTATGTATCCTATGTCCCTCATCAATTGACAGAGGATCGGATTTCTTGGTACGTGCAACGGATTCTCAGGGGTCGTGCCGTGAGGAAAACTTCCAGGATTCGTAATTTCAATTCTATCATCGAAAATAAAGACTCTTATATCAGAGAGAGCTTCGCAATCCCTGTGCACCAAAGCGTTGAGTACAGCCTCCCTCAATGCTTCGATTGGATATTCCAGCTTATCAATTCTTCTGAAACTAAAAGGCGTCCTGAATCCAAATAATCTCATGTTTCTTCTTATAAATTCCTCGGTCTGCTCCAGTATCTCGACCAACGTTCCGGAACAATCCAGACTATCTATCGTCGTCCTTGATAATTCCACTCCTCCAAATCTTGCGCATAAAATCCT
>CAJHIR010000072.1 GCA_905067535.1 Candidatus Argoarchaeum ethanivorans | reverse complement strand
GGTCACAATTCCAGAAGGATGAAGTTTTATTTTTTAGGAGGTAAACAAAATGAGAACGATATATATAGTCGGCATGATCGCTCTTTTAGGCGCGATGATGGTGATGCCAGCGTCAGCAACGACATGGGACGTATATGAAGGTGATTCGATACAGGCTGCGTTAAATAATGTTTCTGATGGCGACACAGTCCTTGTTCACGCAGGGACTTATGAATTAACAGAATCTGATCAGGAATGGCAACTATGTGTGAATACACCGAACATTACATTGAAAGGAGAATGTGCAGATGTGGTGACACTGGATGCAAGCGGAAAAGGTGCCATTTATTTGGGTCCTACCGGTTACGAATTTAGTGGAGCGGCTCCCGGCTGTATTGTCGAGGGATTCCGCATTATAAATTCTAACTTGGGCGTAAATATATTGGTAAACTCTCCAAACTGCATCGTCAGAAACAATCTCGTTGAGGCTGGTACGGCTGTCAATGTAAAGGCGTCGAATACTACGATCAGGGGTAATGTCATGAATGGCGGGAGTAAATGTATCCAATTTCGTGTAGGACCCATAACGTTTGTAGATAATGTTGTTTCGAATTCGACAAAGACCTATGCTTCTGTAAAGTTTTACATTCCTGATGCTGTGATAGTTAATAATACATTCAGAGACAACTTTGCAGGAATGGGGATATACAACAATGAGGCAACTAACATCACAGTTGCAAGAAACAACTTTATCTCGAGCGGAGCAGGTATTAAGCTATATGGTGGAGCGTCAGGCAACAGGATATATCTCAACAACTTCGTTAACAACACTGAAAATGTGTTAATTGGTGGTTCTGACACACCAATCAATATCTGGAACTCTACCGGGCCGATTACCTACACCTACAACGGCAACCCCTACACGAACTATCTTGGCAACTACTGGGGCAGTGACTACACCGGAAGCGATGGAGATGGCGATGGATTGGGAGATGCACCTTATGACATCCCTGGCAGTGCAACCGACAAGGACCACCGCCCGCTAATGACCGGATTCGAGAACTACATCAGCGAAGAAGCACCACCAGCACCAACCCCACCAACATCCTTCCTGATCTCAGGAAATGTCAGCTACGACAACGGCAATCCGGTCACAAACCCGATGGTCACGGTAAGGAACATGGACACATCAGAGGACTTCACGGTAAAGACTGCTGCAGGTTCAAACCACTACCTGACATTGACCGACTCAAGTCACGTCAGCGCTGGTGATTGGATCCGGATCAACGCAAGCGATGACACGGTTTACAACGAAACCAGCCACATAGTAATGGGATCAGAGATCGAGAGCGGCGGATTCGTGCAGGATATGCTCCTTGAGTCAGGCGAGCGACCAGACCTTATCGTGACAGAAAAGTCAGAAGAATGGGTCACTGTAGATAAGACCTACACCACCACTTACACAGTGGAAAACTCCGGCACATTTAATGCTGGTGCGAGCACGATCGCAATTGAGATCGACGGAACAGAGGTTGCAACCGATCCCGTGCCCGCTCTTGCGATAGGCGAAAGCTACACAAGCACACTCGGTCCGTTCACGCTCTCAGGTGAGAATGACACGATCAGGGTCTGTGCAGACAACGATGAGATCGTCAGCGAACTGAACGAGACGAACAACTGCCTCGAAAACCTGCTTGAAGTATCTGGTTTGCCTGATCTCACTATCCAGGTCGCTTTAAAAACACCTGGATATACAAATGAAGAGAACATACTTGGTGTCAAGGCAAAGAACACCGGATCCGGAGATGCAGGCTCGTTTAATGTCTCGCTCTCTATTGACGGTACACCAGTGCTCTTGGAAACAGTCTCATCACTGGCTGTAAACGAGATCACTGAACTCGAATACACTTGGACACCAGCCAGTACAGGCGAATATGCGATGAGCGCAACTGCAGACACCAACAACGATGTCACCGAATCTGATGAGACGAACAATGATTACGCAAGAACCTCGGTCATCATCAAGCGCACAGACTGGCATCAGTTCCACTATGACGGGGTACATTCAGGATTCTCGCCATCAGGCGCATCAAACACGAACACAACGCTCTGGATCAGTGAGGAGCTATCTGCTATCGGTGGCACGTCAACAGTGGTTGCCGCTGGCAGGGTCTTTGCCTACGGCGGTCCCACGAGTCCCTATGGAAGTGGAGAAGGTGTACTGTACTGTCTCGATGAGTTCACTGGAGCAATTCTCTGGAACATAAGCATCCCTACACCTGCGTATGGCTCATGGTCATCACCGGCATATCATAACGGCAGAGTATTCACCTCTACAGGTATAGAGGCAGGATGCTACAACGCCACAACCGGCGAGCAGATATGGGTCTTTGAGAATCCTACAGGAGAGGCATCGGTCAATGGAGGTCCTGTAGTTGCGGACGGCAAGGTTATCGTCAACGACTGGCAGGCAGGTCATTTCTACTGTCTCGATGAAGAGGCAGGCGAGTTGCTATGGAACTTCACAGAGACAAAAACAGGCAATTGGGGTGTCGGATATGCCCAGGGGGTGCCAGCGTATGAGGCCGGTAGGTTTTATCTCACCACATGGCTATATGTCGGTGGGAACGTGTACTGTGTCGATGCCGATACCGGAGAGTTGATCTGGAACAAGACCACGCCTCTTGACACCTGCGGCTCTCCTGTAGTTGTGGACGGCACCGTGTACGTCACAAACTACGACTTCTACGGCGATGGTGCAATCTATGCGATGGATGCGGGCAACGGTGACATTCTGTGGAGTCAGACGATCCAGCGATCCGACTCGACACCTGCTGTTGCTTACGGGAACGTGTACGTCTGCGGAGGCTGCTCCGGATACAGCCAGATGCAGACATACTGCTTCAATGCGACAACCGGAAATCCGATATGGAGCACAGATACAGGCGATGAGATCGGTGCATGGACTTGCTCAGTTGCGGTTGCAGACGACAAGGTATTTGTAGGACACCCTGGCAGTCTCTTCGGCTATGCCGGAACCTACGCACTTGACGCAGCAACCGGCGACGTAATCTGGAGCCATCCCGGGGGCGGTTCATCCCCTGCAGTTGCTGACGACATCGTCTTCACGATCGGAGGCGGTAGGGTGTATGCATTCTGCGATCCGCTACCAGACCTGACCATAGCCGCGATCGGAACACCAACCAATCTGCGAAACGATGTGATCAACCCGATCACTGCAACAGTCGAGAACATCGGTGGAACCAACGCTGAAAACTTTGTTGTCTCGCTTGATGTCGATGGCATTCAGGTGGATACCACAACCATCGCAACACTTGCAGCAGGCGATAGTACGACGGTTGAGTTCCTCTGGACTCCTGCATCAACAGGCGGTGCAACGCTCACCGTGACCGCAGATGCAGACGATTCCGTGGAGGAACTGGATGAGATGAACAATGATCTCCCAGAGACCGTAGACGTCCTCGAAAAACTCACAGTCACAGCAAACGTGAGAATCGAGGGCAAGGACTATACGGTCTGGACAGGAGATGTCACGTTCAGCAACTCAATGATCACGGCATCCGATGGATCGATCCATTACCTAAATGAGCCGACAGCACTCGGAGCACTCGATGAAGCCGACAAGCTCGGTGGATTCGGTTATGTGCTGGTAGATTACGGCTGGGGCTTGTACATTGAAGAAGTAGCAGGAGAGCCTCCTATCGGCTGGGATGGCTGGATGTACCGTGTGAACTATGTATCGCCATGGGTTGGCGCACCGGATTACACGCTCGCTGATTCTGACGAGGTACTCTGGTACTTCGGAGCATGGACAGCGCCGCCGCTAAAGATAGAACTCGGTAAGACGACCGTTATGGCAGGAGAAGAGTTTGTTGTAACTGTAACCGCAGATTTTGGGCCAGTTGATAACGCAACGGTCTACGCCAACGAACTTACGTTCCAGACAGGTTCCGATGGCACTGCAACGCTCGCACTCGATACTGCTGGTAACTACATAATCTATGCAGATAAGGGCACATGGGCTGACTACACAAGGTCTGAGAAGAAGACTGTGCTCGTCGTGATGCTAGCAGGCGTGACATTTGACAAGAAGAAGCTGGACCTGAACAGCAGCGGAATCCTCAAGGCATTCATCACACTGCCGGAGGGCTACGATGTTGCAGATATTGACGTAAGTACAGTTGAATGCGAGGGAGCGCACGCGTTTGGAGACGGTAGTGTCATACCTGGCAAACAAGCACTTGAGGTCAAGTTCAAAATACCTGATCTGGTGGATGTGCCAACAGGCGATGCGGTTTCGCTGACCGTTTCAGGAGAGTTGACGACAGGCGAAAGATTCGAAGGAAGCAATACGGTAAAGGTGATCACGAAATGAAAGCGTGAAAGAACTTAGAGAGGGATCTTTGTATTCCTCTCCTTTTATTTTTTATTGAAGAGAAGTGAAAGCATGGAAATTAAAAAAATGTTTCTTGCATGGTTCAAATCCGTGAAGGGGCCGAAAAGAACAGGAG
>CAJHIR010000071.1 GCA_905067535.1 Candidatus Argoarchaeum ethanivorans | reverse complement strand
GTCCACCACCAGCGTGCCATATCTACAAGGTCAAGGCTGAATAATTCAGAGAGTCGATATTCTTTATTCTTACTGCTGATTAGACCTGCTCCCAATAATTTGTTGCGCATTGAATAAAAAGAAGAGCGGTTGATATTAAATTGCTTAATTATATTTTCCCACTCAGATATTTTAATCGGATCGCCTGCTTTTTGACGTTCCTCTACAAGGAGAAGAAATTTGTTGGCACGCATGGCAGTTGCTTCTTCCTGGAATAACCGCCGCATAAGTTCATAGTAAGGATCACGAGAACGGCTTATACGATTACTTGATGTAGAACGTACCATGATTGTGGTCGCGGTACGATGAGCATCTTTTACAAAAGTCATAGATGAACTGGTTTAGAGAGTGCACCCTGTACTATATCCAAATATTCTTCTTTTAAAGAGTATACTGTTCGTGTTTTATAGGAGAATTTATGTGCTTTCAAGATACCAAGCCTTGAATTGATATATCCAACCATGGATGCAACTGCCGTATATGACAACTTGAACTTTGTAGAAAGAGTTTTATGAAGCTTATCTACGGTGAATGTTTTAAGACTTATCAGAATCTTTAATACCTGGCTGCGGATTCCATCAACATCGAGTTCAATATAACGTTCCAATCGCTTTTTGATTCTTTGCCTGAATGACTGCATCACGTTCCTCCGGATATAATAGATTTCCCATTATATATATAGTTTGTGTTTTCAAAAGGCAATCAATATTCAAATGTCTCTCCCTGCTCCAGTATAATTACTTCGCTCTTGCACAGGCTGGTTACAAGTTCTGCAAATTCATCTGGTGACTGCTCGATTACTGGAAACGTGTTATAGTGCATTGGTATTACAATATCCGGTCGTATCCAGCTTGTGGCGATGGCTGCTTCACGAATACCCATGGTGTAACGATCTCCAATAGGAAGAAGTGCAACATGTGGTCGGTATAGCTCTCCGATAAGACGCATGTCTCCAAAGAGCGCTGTGTCGCCTGCATGATATACTCTGGTTCCGGCATCATCTATGATAAAACCAGCAGGACATCCGCCATCAAAGCCAAATGCTGAATCGTCTATACCTGCAGAATGTATTGCTTCTGTCATTGTAAAGCGCACACCTTCGATGGTGATGCTTCCTCCTTTATTCATACCCTCACACTGTATTCCACTTTGTGCAAGGTATTTTGCAATTTCGTGTATAGCTACAACACTGCAGTTATGTTTGCTTGCTATCTCTACTGTATCTCCAATGTGGTCTGCATGTCCATGGGTTACTGCTATTATATCTGGTAACACGTCTGTCGTGGCTGCCATAGGATTGCCACTCAGGAAGGGATCAATGATCGTTTTTTTGGTTTCACTTATTTCAAAACATGAATGTCCATACCATTTTATTTCCATCACGTATCACACCCTTATAGTACAATATTTATCTTTCTGTGTAGGCTTCTGGTGGTAGCCCAAGTTTGATTGCTTCAGTTTTGTCGATGCCAGCACCGATATGTCGTTTAATAATATTAACCACGTCTTCTGTGAACCCAAGCTCACGTCCAATTTTTGCACCTGTTACTGCATGGCCGATTCCATGCGATTTCGAGCGGCCAATATCGTGCACCAGCGAAGCAATGATAACAAGCTCGATGTTGACAGGGACGGTAAAGCTGATCTGCCTGGCAATGTTTTCTGCTACCTCTGCAACTGTTTTGCAGTGATTTATCACACCTTCCGGGGTTCCAACCTGCTCCAGAAAAAAAAGTGCCTGCTCACGCGATTGTGGTATCGGGGTCATTGTTTACATCTTTTGGGTTTAGCTGCAAAATCCGTTTTTTTATTACTTTTATTACTTCTTCATTATCGTGGTGCATTAATTTTTCACCGCATCCCGGACAAACAAAATTTAGTTCTACAGCATCATCGAAAAAGCATCTTCCACATTTGTTTTTACATGTGTAGAACATGTTTTCTTCTTCAAACAATAAACGTTTTTCAAGATTTGTGAGAAGCTTTTTTCGCTCATCTTCAAGGAGACTATCAAGAGGACTTAAATCCACCCTCCACAAATATGTTAGCCATCCGCTATTGGTATCACGTTCTCGCCGGTACGATGCAAGACGATTCTCATACAAAAAAAACAACGTTCTTCTTACCGCATTCAGCATCACCTCAGTTACCGTTGATATCTCTTCATCGGTCACTTCTCCTGTAGGCATATTTTTTATTACCTTCATGCCTTCTTCTCCAACGAGACTATGAAAATAGCCACACACGACTGTATCGTCCAAATCAATCAAAATAAATCACCATTACTCGTTTCATTCGTTATATTTCTTAGTTTTGTCAGTGTTTCAGCACGTGTTGTACCTGCTGCAAAAAACGTAACTATAGGTTTATCTTTTAGTATTAATGTGTTGTGCCATGGCACATCAGAAGCTGTTTCCTTTTTATAACAATCAAAAAACAAATCAGACATTCTCTGATCAATCCATACATCATTTTTTGCAAACAGTATTGCTCTCCCTGCAAAACACTTTGCAGAAACCGGTTGTGGAAGCTCCCCGGAAAAGGCAGCCACGTGCATCGAGAATACATTGAGTTTATAAGCATGCTCCACTGTTTCAAGAGTGCCCTGGAAGCGTGGATTAATCTCCAGTAAAAACAGTCCTTTATCGCTTAACAAAAAATCAACACCATTTGAACCCACAAGCATCAGATCGCACACAACGTTTTCGGCAAGCTCCTTCATCACCTCCACGTGCTTATAATTAAAAGGGGTGATACTGCCAGAGTACGCATACGGAATATTAGTAAGCCATGGAAAACCAGTGATCTCTTCACTTGTTCCGATACTGCAAGCTTCCCCGTAAGCTGCAATCAACGACACACTTGCAGTAATACCTTCAATATATTCCTGTACAATAAAATCATTAAAAGACTGCTTGATTTTTTCGAGTTGCTCAGAATTTAGCACAAGTAGATTCTTTACTCCGCCAGCACCAGAGCGCGGTTTCACCATTACCGGATACGTTAGTGTCGAAGGTACCACATCCTCCAAAAGAAAAGTAGAAGGGTGCTTTACTCCAATCTCTGTAAGATATTCTGAAAGCCAGAACTTATCAGACACTTTTTTAATAAGCTTTTTATCATTATTTAGCACAGGAAGTTCGGTATCAAAATCTGACTGCTCGAAACCGGGGCCGCAAACCAGAGCATCATAATCAAATCTTTCCATTGATTCATAAGTATTATTATCAACCTGGGAATCTTCAAGTACCACCACTTCATCTGCTATCTCAAAAAGGTCACGGTCTCCAAAGTGCTCAATCGAAAAAACCCTGAAACCAGCCTTCTTTGCAGATGCACAGATATGACGGGTGTTATAACCAACAACAAGTACAGTCTTCATTTTAACCGAGCACTGACGCCTGGATCGTGATCAATAAACACTGACTCGACCGGCAGCCTCTCACACAAACGTTTCATTGCAGGATTCTCAGTAGCATAATGGGTGGCATCGATCAGTGATAATCCAACGGCATCAGCATAACGGATGACACTGTGGCGAAGCTCTCCTGAAACCAGCACATCCGCATCGTTTTCAATAGCCATATCAATATATTTCTGGCTAAAACCACTGCCACTAACAACCATCACACGCCTTACATCGCCGCTACCAACCCATTGAACATGCGTATTTAACGTTTGAGCTACAAAAGCAGAAAACTCTTTAATATCCATCGCTTCAACGAAGCCAACACGTCCAATGCCACAGGTACTTACCATGGACAAGCCCAACAGTTCTGCAAGAATATCATTGACACCACCTGGTGCTGCATCAAAATTGGTGTGCATAACGTACAGGGATATTTCATTTGCAAGGGCAATCCTAAGCGTATTAGATAGCACTTTTGAAACTTTGAATATCGAATCAAAGATCAATGTGTGGTGAGTTATCAGCAAGTCACAATCAAGCCTTGCAGCCTCCTCAAAAACAAAACTGGTAGGATCCAGTGAAACAGCAGCCTTGTTTACATCACGCCCAGTGTCAATAACAAGTCCAATACGCTCCTTATCAAAATCCTCGCAATAATTAAGAGGTGCAATACCTTTCAGTACTTCAACAAACTTAGAAAGCTTCATAATAAAAATTTATGAGAGAGCTTACAGATAATAATCTTATCGTATCTGTACAGCTCTATAAAAAGGGAGTAGGCTTATTCTATTGAGATCTTTCGCCCTTTATATTTTGGTATCACTATTTTTAGCATCCCGTTTTCAAAATCTGTCCTGATACTACTAATTTCTTTTGGAAGTGCTATCTCAACACGTGTTTCGAGCTTGCCGAATACAATGTCATCATTTATCTTCTTGCCGAATTCGAGATTATCAGGAATAACGCGCTCTCCATAAATAGTGAATCCGCCACCAAGTGCATATATTTCTATGGTATCTCTCTTGATGCCTGCCATATCGCAGTATACATAACAATTTTCATCGTCCTCGGACGCACTTACTGCAAGAGCCGGTGTTTTATAGGGTTCAAGCCCAATCTTTGGTGC
>CAJHIR010000070.1 GCA_905067535.1 Candidatus Argoarchaeum ethanivorans | reverse complement strand
TTGAACATATTCCCCAATTGATGCGGAGTTGAGGATTGAAAAAGAAAAAGTGTTGCGTAAATCATTGTAAATCTGTGTCTTAAATATGATGCAGCTATTCTTTATATATAATAAAAAAATGCTATAATCCATATAAATCCCTCATTTAAAAATTTGGTGGGATTTGCGTGGACTATAGATCATCAGAATTTTTTGTCCCGCGCCGGGACCGTCGAGGGAGTACTTTAGTATTCAACTAATTTCTATTTCCCCTTCTTTTTTTGTTTGATGAATTTGCCGTAGCACTTCTCAAAACACTCTTCTTTATGGGCTTGATCCATCCCATAAGCATCGATACAGTCCATGTAGCAAATATGCTCCCTCGACTTCACTGCCTTATTTTCGATTTCTTCTATTTTTTTTTCTGGTTCTTTTATTTTTGCTTCTTCTTCTTTTGCTTTTTCCATTTCATAACCTCCTTTTTGTTTTAGATCATCTCATGTATTTATATACACCTATATATAATTATCGATTTTTTTCTTATCAATCGCATATCATGATGATGGGACAGGGGTTAAAAGACCGCCTCATACTCGGTGACTTTCTTCTCTCATTACGTACAGTTTCACCCCTCTTTCAAATACTTTCTCAAAATCTCTTACCACTGACTCCATCCCCCATCGCTCAAGATCACATTCTCCTTCCGAGCGGAGCGAGAGTACAACTTTTTCATCGTCTTTACTAGTAAACTTAGCGGTTTTTATGCGGCCCATGTGGCTTCTATCAAGCTTTTCAGCAAATTTTAGCAGCGTGGAAAGGATGGTCACAATCATCTGAGATTGCTCATCGAGTTCTGAGATTGCTCATCGAGTTCTGCCATTGTCGTCTCTTTCCTTCTTGGGACTCGCTTTCTGTGAAAACGAGCGACGTTTGCCATGATGGTAATCTCGGTCTGGTTGAATCCCAATAGTTCTGCGTGGCTGATTATGTAATGGGAATGAATATGGTGGTCCTGGAATGATATGAAATTACCGGTATCGTGAAGTGTGGCAGAATAGTTCAGCAGTTCTCGCTCGGAATCGCCTAAGTCGTGCAGTTTAATCTTGAAGGAGCTATCAAAGAGCTGGAGTGCAAGAGAGGCAACGGTATTTGCATGGTCTTCGTTGATGTTACAGCACTTTCCAAGTCTGAGAACACTCTTTTCCCTGACAGACATCTTTTCAAATTTGGGGTATTCTCCATGCCTTTGCAGATAATCAACGAGCAATCCATGACGAAGACCCCTGTTGCTGACTACAATCTCTTTGAGTGCAAACGCTTCCATTAATGTCTCAAGGATCACCGCACCACCAATGATTATGTCTGCCCTATCGGCGTTAATACCCGGAACCTCTTTTCTCTCAGCGAGTGGAAGAAAACAAAGCATAGAGCTAACCGCATTTAGATTGCTCTGTTCAAGTACAAGTTCTTTTTTCGAGCCACCTTTCTTGAACATCTTTCTTGCTATCTCTGCTAAATTGATGATTGTGCCAGAGCTACCAATAGCAAGCTCTATTTTATCACGATTTATGTGCTCTATTGTCCTCAGCATCTTATTCCCAGCGCATCGCTTCATCTTTTTGTAGGCAAACATGGATACCGGGCTTTCATCACTATCTGAGAGAAATATTCTACTTAGTCTGATGGCACCAAGTTCGAGGGTGTCCAGGTCTTGGTATTGAAATTGATTGCCCATTGCTATCTCTGTACTGCCACCGCCGATATCAATGAAGATCGTTTTTTTATGCTCTATGTGCACTCCACTCGAGACGCCGAGGTATATGAGACGCACTTCTTCTTTTCCTGATACAACCTTCACGTTTAATCCTATCTTTCTTAGCTCTTCAAGAAATTCAACCCTGTTTTTTGCTTCTCTTGTTGCTGATGTTGCAACTGCGACAATCTCATCTGCATTGAAGGCGTTTGCGACTTCAATAAATTTTTGGCATACCAGAACAGCCCTTTTCATCGCTTTGACTTGTAAACAGCCCCTGCTGAAGACATGCTCGCCAAGCCGGACGATCTCCAGCTCCTCTCGTAAAATGGCGTACGTCTGATTCGGCTTAATCCGCACAACTAACATGCGTATCGAGTTTGTTCCGAGATCAATAAAAGCAATAACCCGGTCCTCTGATCTCAATTCTTCTGACGCCATTGTACGATAAGTTTTCTCCTGATAACGCTCTCGAATAGGTCTTTCTTTTTGAGGATTGCCTCGCTCTCAAGGCTCGTATCGCCTGTGACAGAACAGTCCAGAATCACACTATCTGATTTTATTTTTGGATTGATAGCAGTAACGACAGAAGAATGCGAAGCATCCAATCCGTCAGCAATTCGTATAATTGATGCGAGAACTCTAACTTTCTCTTTGTTACCGGAACTGAGAGCAGCAAAATGAAAATGACTATTCTTTGGATTTGCTTTTCGGTGATACCGCGCGATACTGCCTACTAAGTATCGCTCATCAGAAGTAAACGGAAATTCTTGCTCGTTTAGTATGAGTCTCAGGGAGGATTTGTGGTGTCCTTTTGGACCCTGAGACCAGCCGATGTCGTGTAGAATTGCGGCACATTCCAGCCAGTAGCGTTCCTCTTCACCCATTAAATGCAGATCGCTCAGTTTATCAAAGAGTTCAAGTGACAACCTTCTAACAGTATCAGAATGCTCCGGATCAAGATCATACTTTCTGGCAATTTCTCGTATCTTTACCACTCTCTTTTCATACCCTCCTGCGGATATGACTAAAGGTTTGATTTCTTTATGCCTGTTCTCATCTTTTTTCACGTTCTTTTCACCTCTAAGTTCCACGGATAATTTCCTTTAGCTCGTTCCAGCAACTGCACAACTTCGTTGTGCAGATTAGAATAAATCTAAGTTCCATGGATAATTTCCTTTAGCTCGTTCCAGAGTTCTTCGAAAGAACACGTGGCTTTTGAGGGTGGCTGCGTGCAGGCAACCGGCTGACGGTGAATACCCATCTTCTCGATGTCCGCGGCGTAGGGAACCTGGCATTTCAAGAAATGCACGTTTTCTTCCATCCCCTTGATGACGCCTTTGTGTACCTTTTTCTGTTGTTCCACCATGGAAAAGAACGGGATGATCCTTGATGCGTCGAGTTTGGATTTATTGAAGAACTTCAGCAGCATATCATAAGTGAGCTGGGAAAGGGGGGTGGGGACAAACGGCAGGATGATATAGTCAGCAGCAAAAAAGACGTTCTCTGATAGCAGGGTGATGTTTGGAGGACAGTCAAGGAATATGAAGTCGTACTCATCTTCAAAAGGAGTTAACATCTCTTTGAGCCACTTCTTGGAGCGTGCCCTGTTGCCGAGTGCGAGGTCGAGCTTTCGATATGAAAAGTCAGATGGCAGGAGGTCCAGGTTCTCGTAATCGCTCCCGAGTATGACTCTGTCAACCTTCTTGCCGCCTTTTAACAGCTTCTTGGAATTGAACTTCTTTGGAGCACGTATCCTAAAGTAGTACGATGCCGAGCCCTGTGGGTCCAGATCGCAGAGCAATGTCCTGAACCCGTCACAGGAAGAGAGGTATGCAAGGTTGACAGCAGCAGCCGTTTTCCCTACCCCTCCTTTTATGCTGTATAATGCCAGAATCGTCATTGTATTATCCCTCCTTTGTGATTACTGCCTTATCATCTTTGAAAAGCTGTTTAAAGAGTTTTGCATTTTTCTTTTGACTGAAAAGCAGGAACCGATCTGAAAACTCTGCCCGCACGTGCTGCTGACGCATGTTCAGATTCGTAATCAGACCACCGATTGCTGCCGCAACGAGTATCGCCTGATCAGATTCGGGCACAATCGTATCAAGATACTCTTTCAATATATTCTGCTGGATCGAGAGGTCGTTGAACTCGCCAAGGTTGTCCTGAAATTGCTTCAGTTGCTTTGTCAGAATTGTGATCTCATCAGAAGGGAACAGAGAGGCGAAGAACTCCATGAGGTAACGCAGTTTCTTGCACCGTATCCGCAGGCTGTGAAGATTCTCATCAGGCGAGTCGTTATCTATCTTCGCTCCATCCTTCATGATCTTTTTGTACTGTCCCCGGATGAACGCTCTGGCAAGCGTTATCACTGGCTCTTCTGCGTTTACCTGGGCAGCCTCCTGTGCCTCATCAGAAACGAGGAATGCTTCCCAGTTGGTGATAAGCTGCCGGTAAAAATCTGAGCGCAGCACTTCAACAAATTGTCTCAGCTCGTTTTCACGTTGTTTTCTCAAATACATGAAAAACGAATCGAGACCGGGTCTGAGATTTTCGGGTAGCATGGAAAGGTACTGCTCATTATTGTGCAGGTACACGTCAAGGTCTCTTAGTTTGTTTGAATACTGCACAAGTGCTCGGAAATCCTGCTTGAACCGATTGAGTTCCGCCTCCGGAAACACGTCTTTTATCTGGCTCAGAGCAGAGCGTGTTCGACGCCCGGACACCCTAAAATCATGAAGAAACTCGGTGTCTATATCTCCGATGACCCCCTCTTCGTTCTGTTTCATGATGTTTAGCAGGTAGATCAGGATCTGCCTTGTTGCTGCACTACCGCTCATAT
>CAJHIR010000069.1 GCA_905067535.1 Candidatus Argoarchaeum ethanivorans | reverse complement strand
GGCAATCAGTACAAAGGAGCAGCACTGTTATGAAAATGGACATTCCAAAAACACACCCACGATACCAATCACTCATCACCAGAGAAAAGATAGCAGAAGGAATAGAGATTGGTGTAACAGGGGAGATCGGACTGATAGCACACGGGCGTGGTGAAGCCTTTGATTATCTTATAGGTGAGAAAACAACCGTTTCAGCATACAGGGCAGAAACCGCAGCAGCAGCAGCACTCTTACTCGCAAGACACCCGGTAATATCTGTAAATGGCAACACAGCAGCACTTGTCCCGGGAGAGATTATAAAGCTTGCAAACACCACAGATGCAGGCATCGAAGTAAACCTCTTCTACCGCACGAAAGAGCGCCACCAGAATATCCTGAAACATCTGCAAAAACACGGTGTATCGAAATTATACACCAGTACAGATGCAAGAATACCAGACTTGCCTCACAACCGTGCAATCGTGGACTCGCTTGGAATCTACAAAGCAGACACTGTACTTGTACCGCTCGAAGACGGGGACCGGTGCAGTGCACTTAAACGAATGGGAAAAACCATCATAACAATAGACTTGAACCCGATATCACGCACAGCAAAAACAGCAGACATAACCATCGTTGACAATATCACAAGAGCAATCCCAAATATCATAACAATCGCAGGAGAGCTAAAAAATAAGACAGCAACAGAGCTACAGCAACTGCTCAGGAATTATAACAATCAGCAGACACTAAAGGATGCGATAAAAGAAATAATAGCACACCTGAACAACCAACCAGTTTGAATGTGCAGAGATTCCAACGTTTCAACTGCAACACCACGCAATGTGACAGTCCATTCTGACCACAACAAATATATAGTATTACTACTGTACACACAAGTAATACTAAGTACTATTTTTAGAGTATTTTAGTATCATATATCTACAGAAATCCTCCCAACGAATAGGCTATATAAAAACTGAGAGCGGGAATATAACCCGCTCTTATCCAGCAAACGCTTCCTGTTGAGCGTTAATTCAGGAATGCAGGAACGTTACTTTCCCAAGTATGAAAAAATAGAGGCAAAAACATCATGAAGTTAACCCATGTTCAATTAAAAATACTTCAACAGCTGATACGTATCTACCACATACAGAATGACGTGGTCAGAGCAGAAGATATTGCTGAAAAAATAAACAGAAACTCCGGAACGGTAAGAAATCAAATGGCTATTCTAAAATCACTGCATCTGGTCAAAAGTGTTGCAGGTTCAAGAGGCGGGTATCTTCCAACTGAAGCTGCATACCAGTGCCTTAACACAACTAATAAAAAAAGCAACACCAGGGTGTACAAAAACGGTAAAAAAGTAGAAGATGTCGGTGTCGAAGACATTCTGCTCAACACGACAAAACCTCTCTGCAGCATTATTCGCCTTTCAGGAAATACACATGAATTTAATATAGGCGATACCATCACCGTGTATCCAATCTTATTCAAACAGATACTTGATGCAACAGTAATAGGACGTGATGACACACGCAGCAGCATTATCACAAAACTCACAAACAGTGAGAACCGGGAGCTCACAAATAATAATTTACCAACCGCCAGTCTCATGTATTAATCTCCTGACCGGGCGACATCTGATAGAACTTTTTTTATTTCATGCGTGAATCCGGAATATTCCGGTGTTCCAATCATTAACTATTTAAACTTGGTGTATGTAACAGGGTAAGTCTGCTCACCTAAGTGTAAGCAGTTTATGAATTACTTCATACTTGCCTATATATACATAAAAAAGAATGCGGTATTGAATCGACTTTCATGTCACGAGGTGAATTGTTTAAATGGAAATTAATCCGATATTAGAAACTCGCAAAGAAGAACTTGCTTTTGACGATCTTGACTATTACGTCATCAAAAAAGGCCTCTGTACAGGCTGCGGCACATGCGCCGGGATATGTTCCCACATCGAATTTGAAGATAATCTTCCTTCAGTAAATAAAATATATGATCCATATTGCAGCAGTTGTATTCAATTCTGCCCGCAGTTCTACACACCTTTTTCGAAAATAGAGAAAACGGTCTTCGGCACGACACGTGTTGATAGAAATCTTGGTTACTATGACCATATTGTCTCAGCTAGATCAACATCAGACTCGATTCTAAACGTTTGCCAGGATGGTGGGGTCGTGAGCACGATTTCAACATATCTGCTCGAGGCAGGTATTGTAGATGGTATCGTGATGTCTGGCATAAGCAAGGAAGATCCATTAAAGCCAGTGCCAATCGTTGCAACCATGGAAAAACATGTGATCGATGCTGCAGGTTCCAGATACTGTGTGTGCCCGGTAGTTATGGGGCTCAGGGAAGCATTTGAAAAAGATATTAGAAAAATAGCTATCGTGGGTACTGCATGCCAGGTGCAGGGTATAAGAAAAGTTGAACTGTTTTCAGAAGACCATTATCCATTCGATATAAAAGCAGTGATAGGCGTATTCTGCTATGAGAACTTTCTGTATGATGACCTTTTCAAAAACTTCATTGAAGGAGAACTGGGAATAGAGCTTAAAGATGTGAAAGCAGTTAAGATTAGACATAATGCCTTTGAATTGCATAGAACACATGAAATCAATTCTATACCTCTTAAAACTGTTTATAAACATGTTAACGGGGCGTGTACTGTTTGTAGAGACTTTACAGCAGAATTGGCAGATATATCAGTTGGTGCAATAGGTTCTACTGCCGGATGGAATACCGTTATTGTTCGAAGCAAACGTGGAAAATCACTGTTTGAAGAAGTTATCGATAACAATTTGCTGCTCTTGAGTGATAAAGTAGATATTGATAACCTCATCAGGATGGCACGCTACAAGAAGGCACATGTGGAAGAAATAAGCACAGAGGCTGCGAAATTCTTAAGGGAACTTGGGGCAGATGAACTTGAAGTACAGGTATATGGACTGCTGCTATCACTTAATGCGCCACGTCTCGAAACCATAAACGAGATACTGCATATAAGTAGTGATGAGATTGAACAGGCACTTGAAACACTTATAGAACGCGGCTGGGCGACAAGAGTCACAGACCCATATACAGTAAGTCATATATACCTGCCAGAAAAACCAGAGATAATAATCAATAACGGGATGAAAAAGCTCAACAACAAACTTAAACAACTGAAGAGAAGCGTTCTCTCGGAGTTGACATCGCTCTATATGCGCAGAATTTCAGAGATAGATGCTCTTAAAGAAGAAGCTTGAAAAAAACGTATTTGTTTATGTAACCACAAGCCTTGTACTTAAGAGGCTGTTCCACAATTCAAAATCATAACAAAAAGAAGCCCTAATAAGTCTTTATATCGGAAAATAAGCATCTGATTTCACAAAATATCTAATTATAGGACAGGCTCTTAAGTGTGGGGTATAGTGACTGCGGGATGGGAAACTTATGCTCACTTGAGCAATAGGAATCATAAACTTCTTACTGAGAATTGTAATCTTAATTATACAATTTATTTAAATAAATATAAATTAAACATAAATATGCTTGATTTATTTCAAGTGATAATTTTAGGGTTTTCATTTTTTAATTTATATTAATTTATATTTAGATTTCGTACTTAGGATCGCTAGATTTTTTCCATAATATGCAAATTTATATCTATTCAATCCATTGAAATTTTCATCAATTGGTATGTTGGTATTATGTTTTTTATTGAAATTAATTAGAAATTTTTTTTCAAATTTCAAGGCAACGGATTCTGCTATAATTCCTGTTATAAATTTCTTAGGATTTTCAAAAGTTCCAAGTTTTTGAGTTATATGGCCAACTTCATGTGCATAGGTTTGAATAAAAATATCAAACTGCAGATCATTTCTGATATGAATACAATCTGGTTTACACATTGATTTACCAGTACTAGATTTAAGATATCTATTGTTTTTTATAGATACAGAAATAGAAATTTCTGATAAATCTATACCCATATTTTCGAATATAGGGTCAGACATTTCCATCCACTTCAGACATTCTTTGTTATCACATTCTATTATCATAACTTTTTTCGGTATAATTTCATATATATCCAGTTCTTCTTCTTACCACCGACAAGATATACTTATGAACCCATTTCAAGTTCTTGTCGTTTCATACGCTATTTAAGTTCTATCTGCCAATAGTACTTAGTTATTTTCAAATTGAGGAAAGTAGTGGCTAAAACAATTGAAATCAGAATAAAATCTATTACTATAAATAAGCATGAACATCCTCTTGATGCCCTGTTTTTCCAAAACGGGATCGTTGACTTAAAAATTGAGTCGTTGCTACAGTAGTTTCCTGTTGCATCTTGATAAAACATAAAAGAGGGGTTTTTTTATATTTCCCCTCCCTTGTTTATTTTTCAAGTTCTTCAAGACACTTTTTGATTTGTGCCAGTTCTTCTTCTAACATCTTTCGTTCGTCTTCTTTTGTGAAGCCTGGTACTGGTGTAAAGCCCGGTGCTGGTGCAAATATCTGTGATGCATGTACCACTTGACCATCTGGAGCCTGGTAGTACGCATGCGGCCCACCGCCGCAACGGCAGGGTCCGATATACTCATAGCCAGAAGGTGCTGTTACGGTTTGGTCATACCCTCTTCGTCCATACCACATATTTTTTTTCACCTCTTTTTAATTTAATTATTATACCCCGCAGCTCTGCTGCGGTTGGGACAAGCCACAAAGCGAGCTTTTTTTAAGCGTTGATTCCGCCA
>CAJHIR010000068.1 GCA_905067535.1 Candidatus Argoarchaeum ethanivorans | reverse complement strand
TTTAGTTTTAAGTAAAGAAGAACTAAACAAAATGATAGAGTCCACAGGCAATCTTAAGCATAAGCTGGTCATCATGTTTCTTTATTATGCAGGGCTTCGTTTGGATGAAGCAAGAAACCTTAATTGGCAAGATATTGATTTTGACAGAGAAACCATTCATCTAAAAACGACAAAGTGAGATAAAGAAAGACTTGTGTTTCTTCATAAGAGATTAATAGAAACTTTGAGAATATTTGGCACGAAAGAGACTGGTTCGATATTTATTTCTCAAAGAGATGGAAAATATAACAAAAGAACGATTCAACAGATTATCAAATCTGCTTCGGGAAAAGCAGGAATCAAAAAGAATGTAACACCACATACCTTAAGGCATAGTTTTGCAACCCATCTATCAGGAGCAGATATCAGGTATATCCAACAACTGATAGGACACAGGGATTTGAAAACTACACAGATTTACACACATGTAGCGAATAAAGACATTAAAAAACTCGCAAATCTGCTGTAGGCTTCAGAATTTTATTTTTAGATAAAATAGTAATTACCTACAATAAGTTAACAGCAGCCTGCACGCCAAGACTTATGTACTATGAATCCTGTAAAAGGTGATACATTCCTGTTAATTGGAATGCTTCGTACTTTGTGCGGGGCTGAAACATTACAACCATGGAGGCAATGTAAGCATTGGCTAATAATCCTGATAACACTGAAACAGACGAAGATATTCAGCACATCGTTAGAATAGCTGAAACAGACACTGAAGGTAGATCGCCGGTAGTATATTCACTCACCGGTTTAAAAGGAGTGAATCACCGAACTGCTCGAATCCTTGCTACATCTGCAAAGATAGATCATAAAAAGAAGATGGGGCACCTGGGTGAAGAAGAGATCAACCGTCTCAAGGATGCTGTTGCAAAAATCGAAACAGTTCTTCCGGCATGGATGCTGAACAGAAGAAAAGACTTTCTAACTGGCGAAGATCGACACATCTATGGTGGTGATATTGCACTTGTGTTACGAGAAGACATTAACACGATGAAAAAGACACATTCCTATAAAGGAAGTCGTCATGAAAAAGGACTTAAAGCGCGGGGGCAGCGAACAAAATCCACAGGAAGGCGCGGTGCAACAGTTGGAGTGAGCAGGCGAAGAGTAGGGTGAGTATATATGGGATATCCAGGTAAAAATCGTAAAAGTTATGAAACGCCAAAACATCCATGGCAAAAAGAGAGGATAGCAGGCGAGGTAGATTTTATCAAGACCTATGGTCTTCGAAACAAAAAAGAAGTGTGGAAAGCACATACCATCCTTAAAAAATATAGGCAGGCTGCTATGAGGCTCCTGGCTGAAACAGCAAAAGGTGAAGTCAGTACTCACATCAAAAGAGAGACAAACGACATACTAACAAGACTAAAAAAGTACGGTATACTAAGCGAAGAGGGTAGTCTGGATGCTGTGTTAGCCCTTGAGGTACCATCGATACTGGAGCGAAGGTTACAGACCCAGGCGCACAAACAAGGAATTACGCGTACAAAAAGGCAGGCACGTCAATTCGTAGTACATGGGCATGTGGCAGTTAATGGCTGCAAAATCACTGTACCAGGTTACATGTTAACAAAAGATGAAGAAATGCACATCAGTTATTATACATCATCACCTCTCAACAGTGAGGATCATCCAGAGCGCCCGGAAAAAGTCATCCAGACTGTAGCCCTCGAAACTACAGATACAACACAGGAGGAGTGAACATACAATGGCAGAAGAAAAATGGGGAATAGCTCATATTTATGCATCATTCAATAATACACTGATAACAGTAACAGATATTTCAGGTGCGGAAACAATAGCAAAGATATCTGGTGGAATGGTCACAAAAGCTGCACGTGATGAAAGTTCACCATACACTGCCATGAAAATGGCAACACAAATATCAGAAAAGCTTAAAGATAGAGGGATTATCGGCATTCACGTAAAGGTGAGAGCCCCGGGAGGAAACAAACAAAAAAGCCCGGGGCCTGGTGCCCAGGCAGCTATTAGAGCCTTTGCACGGGCAGGCATGCACATAGGCCGCATTGAAGATGTTACACCCATACCACATGATGGCACTCGTTCAAAACGCGGCAGAAGGGTATAAAAAAATGGAAATAGATGCCATTGAACTTTCTGATAGCAAAGCAAAAATAATAATAAAAGATACAACCAATGCATTTGTAAACAGTCTGCGAAGAGTGATGTTGTCAGAGGTTCCAACCCTTGTAATAGACGATGTGAACATCTATGACAATACATCAGTATTATTTGATGAACAAATTGCCCTGCGGCTTGGACTAATACCTCTAAAAACTGACTTGAAAAGCTATAATCTCCCGGAGGAGTGTTCATGCAATGGAGAGGGTTGTACCATGTGCCAGCTCTCTTTGACTCTCAGTGTAGAGGGGCCAAAAATGGTTTATTCAGGTGATATTATATCATCTGATCCAAACATATATCCAGCGGATCCAAAGATTCCAATAATAGAATTAAAAGAAGATCAGAAGCTCTTTTTAGAAGCTATAGCAAGACTTGGGCTTGGAAAAACCCACGCAAAATGGCAAGCAGGCGTGGCATGTGGATATAAGAACCTATCAAAAATTACCATCACAAACTGTGACGCTTGTGGTATATGTGTAGAAGCATGCCCACAAAACATTATAGAATTGCAATGCACTACTGCTGTAGTCACTGATCCCTTCGAATGTACATTTTGCAAACTCTGCGAAGATGCATGCGATATTGATGCCATAACCGTGGATCAGGACGAAAGTGTGGTAATACTTAACTTTGAGTCTGATGGGTCATACACAGCGAAAGAACTAATAATAGAAGCTTCAAATGTACTGCAAGAGAAGGCATCCACTCTTAAGCAAATCCTTCAAACACTGCAATAATTACACATTTTTGTGCGAGGGTTGCCCAGCCAGGTCAAAGGCGACAGGTTGAGGGCCTGTTCACATAGGTGTTCGCGAGTTCGAATCTCGTCCCTCGCACTTATACACAACTGCACAACTTCGTTGTGCAGAAAATAACAGGTACCTTTTGATTCTCGATTATGCAAGCACTGCACAACTTCGTTGTGCAGAAACAATTCTCGAGTGCGTTAGCAATCGAGTGCAGAAAATAACGAATCCTGATTGTAACTTTTGATTGTGCAGCAGGGCATCTTTCGTGCCGTCGCTTTGCTATTCGGTCTTATTCAAAAATCTGAATTGACATACGTTTTAATGATATCATATTTTACAAACACAATGGCTCGCACAAATGGGGTTGTAAAGTTGTTGGGTGTTGGCATTGTTTCGACCTAGTTGTATATTCAGGTATAATGTCTATTGTTCTGGTTTGAACGCATGAAAGAAATTAGAGTTTTGGTATAACACCCAATAAGTTGACAGCCCCGCACAAATGAATATTGTTTTAACCATTTCATTATATGACATTTTTACGTCCCCAGTAATCTTACCCGATTACTCTCACGTTATCCACACGGATGGTTGGTGTGATGATGTTTCCAAGGTTTCTGATGTCGTCATCTGCACCGCTGATGTTTTTAAGAAGCTCAAAGATGTTGCCTGCTATCATCAGTGATTTTATTGGCTTATCCACGCTTCCTTTATTGATGGTAAACGCGTTTCTGGCTTCTACTGAAAAATCACCGGTAATCGGGTTTGCCGTGTGGGCGCCGATTAAGTTGTTTATGATTATGCCTGTTTTGGTCTCTGTGATGATATCTGATGCCGGGTGTTCTATGATGAAGTTTCGAGTAGATATGGATGGTGTGTGATTGTAGCTGTGTCGTACGGCATTGCCGGTGCTGTTGACATTGTCCTGGTCTGCTGTATATTTATCATACAGATAGCTGTGAAGCGTGCCGTTACGGATAATCTTTGTTGTCTTTGAAGGGCTGCCTTCATCATCCGCAGTGGAACTGTTAAGTCCTTCTTGAAGCAAGCCATCGTCGATGATTGTGAGGTGTTCACTTGCTATTCTAGTGTGCAGTTTGCCTTCAAGGCTCGAGCGTTTTTTCTGAACGTTTTCTGCACTAAAGGATGGTATCAATGTGTGTTCTATCAGGTCTGATATTGCTATTGGCTGCAAAAGAATTGTTTGTGTTGAAGGTTTGATTGCTACCGGGTGAAGCGATTGTTTCGATAGCCTGGCTGCCTGTTTTCCAATCTCATAAAAATTTATTTTGTTAATATGTCTTGAAATATCAAAATCGTAAGCTGTAGAGCTTTGCTCACCTTTTTTGCTTATGGTTTCGATGTAACCACTTGTGGCAGTGGTGTGCTCAGAGACATTGACGTTACTGCTGTTAATTATTTGTTGGCTTGCTACTGCACAGGTAAATCCCCCTGATGTTGGGGCAGTATCAGGTATGCTTGTTGCACCACGTATTATTTCAAGGGCATGCTCGATGCAGGTTTCAACGGTGACATGCTCAATGTTTTTATCATATAATCCTTTTACTGCTGGATAATGTGTATGCGATGGAAGTGATTTCCATCTCTTATTTGCTGGGCGTATTTTTGCACTCTTTACCGATAACTTCGCTGCATCAGCAATTTTTCCAGGGTTGTTGGTGCTTGCATATCCAATCGCACCATTAACGATTGCTCGCACTCCGATTCCTTCCGTACTGCTCTCTTTTGCTACCTCAATGGTATCTTTTTTCATGTCGATTGTGACGCTGCGTGCTGATAGATAATATACTTCTGCCTCGCTGGCTCCTGCATTTTCAGTGAGCTTGAGTGCTTCTTCTATAT
>CAJHIR010000067.1 GCA_905067535.1 Candidatus Argoarchaeum ethanivorans | reverse complement strand
TATTATTTTTGGATTCACTATGCTGCGGCATTTTTTGCATTACCTTCCAGCCATATCCCGCATTTTTGTTTTGCATCTCATCGCCCCCATTTTTTACACATCTCTTAAAACCCCAGCCCCGACCACGTCATCCTGTTCTGAAGAACAGGACATCCCTGGTGGTTATTTGGCTTATCACTCATAAATTTATAAACTCCTCAACACTAAGTCCCGCCTCTTTTATGATTGCTTTCAAAGTCCCTTTTGGAATATCAGCCTCAGGATGATTTGGAATTGTGGTTCTTCTTTTTGTGGTAGGATTATACCAAATCTCATGACTTCCTTTTGCTTGCCTGTCAAATACGAATCCTGCTTTTCGTAACCTTTTAATGACATCTCTCGCTGTATAAGATGGTAATTTAGTCATACTGTTACGTTGACCGGAATTTTAACATCTTGAATAACTTTTTTTGATAGCTCAATCTTGAAAGGCAAAGGATCGTCATGCTCGGTATAAGACTCGATAAGTTTCCTCGCTACGTCTTGTGCGATTTCCATTGTCTCTGCTATCGTCCTTCCCTGTGCGATAAGCCCTTGAATATCATTGCTCGTCGCGAGATAGCCTCCCTCTTTCAATTCTTCTATTTTTATTGATATTAGGTATTCAGACACCTTTATCACTCCTATCCCATCTTATGCTTTTCTTACTTAAATATTTTCTATCCAAAAATCAACGGCATTATCCACGATATATCCCCCTCTCTCAAGAAGCCCCAGCCTTCTCACGTTCGGACTGAACGTCCAAGGCATCCACGATAGCCATGGGGGGATCATTTCAAACCTTGCACATTTATTTGCCCTTCAGTTCACAATGTAGATCGGTGAGTCTCCATCCACCTTCTTCTTTAATTAAATTAATCGTTTTGGTTATGTTTTCTGGTTTATTAATTAAATTATTAATGAGATAATGAGGAAAGTCCTTTTTCGTAACATAAACAATTTCCACCGATGCAGAATTTCCCTCAATTTTCTCAGGTCTTCTCACTTTGACAAATTCATAATGACTAGGAAAAGCCGGCTTGCATTGGCTCATTTTCTCCTCAAAAGTACTTTTATCTGTTGAATTTTTATATTCTTCGGACATCAAGAAATAACAATTTCCAAATTCCCCGTCTTCATGCCATGCAGCAAAAGTTTCAACAACTTCACTCGGTGGTGCATCTGAAGATAAACAACCCATCACAGCCACAGTCACTATTCCAATTAGAATCGCTATTTTCACTTTTCCGATAATATTATCACCTTTTAGCATTTGTCCACTTCTCCTTGCTTAAAGAAAACTCCATGAATCCTTCTACTTCTTTTTCTTTCGACCTTTTTTCTTTGGAGCGGCACCGAATGGTGAATCGAATGAAGGAAAATCAAATTTGGGCGGGCTAAACGATGGTATATCAAAAGGAGATTGAGTTTTAGAAGAGGTGCTTTTCTTTTTTCTCTTATAATCCTGTAATTTTGACCTTGCATGATTATGAACCTTTTTATGGCAACTATGGCAAAGTAAAACTAAATTAGAAGTAACCGGATACGAGCGATCTCCGTTTACATGATGAATTTGGAAATCATCAGGATCATCGTATTTTTTACCACAAATTGCACACTTTTTATACTTGTCAATAACCACTTTTCCTTGAGATAAACTCGTAGCCACTCTTTTCCCTTTTGTAGCTTTTGATTCTTGTGTAAAAAACAAATCAAATGTGAAAGAGGCATCTTTCTTCTGCTTTTCTTTGAAACGCCTAAGATCTCCTCTATAAACCTTATTCGCATACTCTTCCAACTTACTTTTATTTAATACCATATTCTACCATTTCCTGTCGCTAACTTTCTTCCTATACCTCTCAATGCCTTGGTTCCTTTCTTCACTATATATTTGCCTCCTTTTTATTTTCTCTTCCATGTAATTATATTTAACCGTATCTTACATTAAGTCACTATACCCCATACTTAATGGGTACAGGGCTTGTTAGTGATTTCCCCCCTATAAACCCTTCGTTTTATTAGTTCATAGTAAAACCTTTGATGTTTCTCCCAGCCTCTTCTCTATATTAACCCTCGATCTTTCTTTTTTCTGACGAAGCGTTCGCTCTATCGAATCATGCCCCTTTTCATCCACTTCCGCACTCTCTATCAATTTTTTATCCAGAAGGTTCTGATACAACTGCCTGCCTTTTTCTGTGCGTGCAATAACTGTTGACCATCCAGGGGGTGAGCCTTCGCTGCCAACTGAAATGTCTGCATAGACCGAAGTAAAATCAGGGCATACACTGCACCCAGCCCTGGTATATTTATCCAGCTCTTCATGAGTGATGACCTTCTTTCTACCATCTTTAAAAGAGATAATCATTCCCTCTTTCTTAACATCGAAGCCTGCAACACCTGCTTTATCTATGTCTATACTCTGGAGTATCTGGTCATCGAACTGTCCTTTACAGAATAGCCCTACTGCAAAGGTGATGATATTGTGTGGTATTAGCATATTACGTCTGTTGTACATTGCCTGCGTTTTGCGTAGTGCATATATCTGGCAGGGAGTGCCTACAATTGCAAGTCTTTCATAACCTCTATCTTTCAATTTTTTGAGGTCTGTGAGTGGCGAGTAGATTGAAGATACTGTGTAACGTGAACCTGCAGCACTCAGAAGATCTTCTTCTGTTGCTGCTACTACCGGCACCGGGGCACAGTTTTCATTGTATTGAGAGACTACTACTCCATCCACAAGATTATTATCAAGTAGATATTTGAATATTGTTGTTACTACTCCACCATCCTGGCACACATCTTTTATCGGCTGGTAGGTAGTGCGTGCTGCTTTTAGTTTACCATCGTACTTCGCTCTTTCAAGCTCCTTTTTCTGCCAGAAGTAGGATGGCTCTATGCGTGGGCAGGACATTACACAAATATTGCAATCATTGCATGCAAGGCCACTTCTTGATTCGATCTCACTCCTCTTTTGCGTATCCTGCACTGGCTTGTTATCTACGATAGAAATATATTGCAGGGGGCATACTGCTGCACAGTTCCCACATGAAACACATATATCAGCATCAATAACTTCTTCTAATAACTGGTCATAACCATTCATTATCTTACTAAAAAAGTACACTCTTCTTAAACTAAGCGGTTTTTTATAACAAATAGTTAAAATAATAAAATAGTTTGCATCTTTGCAACTATACGAATTTTGGCCTGAGCGAAAGGAAGGCGTTAAATGAAAGTGGTTTATAGGGTAATACCACTACCTTAAGCAGATACCCTACCTCTATGCAATTCGTTACGAGCTTCTTTTCGTGGTTTGAGCTCGAGTAACTGGTACGGTTTATGCAGTCGTTTGACGGCACGCGTAACACGCCCTGCTGTAATTTGGCCGTACTCGATCTTTTCTGAAAACATCTCAACAATGGTTTTTACTTCGGGAGGCTATCACGATGTTACGCGTTCTATAATATCTATGACCCATACTTCATCTTTAAGCAGTGCAGACGTTTCTCTGACCAATTTTTCCTTATTGCCATCGTAATATTTTATTGCTAAAATATCGAGAGCATAATGTGATTCATTTTGTAACATCTTAGTGTTGTTTGGGCATTTGATCCCAATGCACTTTTTTGTAATCTGTATCTCCAAACTTTCTGGAACAGTTAAAAGTTACACTTCAATAGTTCCTCTGCCTTTCGGATGATTCAAGGTGAACGAATCACCGTGTTCTTTGATGGTGGGAAAACAATTGGTAAATTTCGATCTATCTTTTGAAATAGATTTTAATTTATCTGAAACATCTTTTTTCAGCCCGGAGTATCCCACACCGTCTTCGTCAAGAATGACTGTTATGTGGATGTCGTCCTTGACCGCCCCAAGCACAACACCAACGACCTTCCCAAGAACCTTCTCAACTATTATTGGTTTGCCGCTATCCCCAAATATTATTAGGGAATATTGTTCTTTTATGTAATCAAAACCGCCCATTCCCAGTAGCATCTTGAGGAGTTTATCTAGTTCCTTATCCAATATAGTATGGACATGCCCAGCTATGTGTTCTTTCATAATTTCATCAAAGAACCATGCATCGTGTTTTCCTTCACATAGGATTATATTCAGCTTAGTACCCCCTTAGGTCAGTTTTAATCTTTTCCACCTCTTCTGCGGCATCTTTTCCTGAACATATCTCCCTTTCGATATACCCCCCCTCTAACCTGCGCAGTCTTATAATTTTTATAGACTCGATCTTGTCAGATTTCTCAGCATTTTCCAACAGGTACTTTATCAGCTCCAAACTGTGGGTGGATATAAAAATTTGAGAATATTTAGAGCTTAATAATATTTCTTCTGCCAAAATATTAAGATATCCCAGATGCATTGATGTTTCGGGTTCTTCAAAGAGGGCTATTCCGTTTTTAATCAGAGGTGCCATGAAGACAAGCTTTAAAAGAGATTTGAAACCGTCTCCCATGGAAGATAACGGCAGCGGTTCATCCAGATTTTCAAGCAAAACAAGCAAGTCACCATCTGCCCCTCTAATGTCTTCAAAATATTGTATTTTATTTTTCAGGATGTCAAGCACCTCTGCCAGTTTTTTTGTATTTACTAATTTTTTATAAAGTTCAGATATCTCCTTATCAATGTGAGGAGAACTGATGATCAAAGGAATCTTTTGAGTGGAGGCACTCTCTTCGTTGAAGATGAGAAGCTCATCAACATAGTCAGCCATTATTATCGCACGTATGCTGATCAGGTTATTGTTCAGGTTTGAGGTTAAGAATACCTTTTCTGATTTGATTAACCTGGTTCTATAGTCTTCGATAGCAGATTCAATGTTTTTAGAGACTCTTTTTAGCAGCTTATCCAACTCCTCTTTTGATCCCGTTTTTCCAGATAACCTATCTAATTTAGTTCTAAGAACTCGTAATCCCAACAGGCCACTCTCG
>CAJHIR010000066.1 GCA_905067535.1 Candidatus Argoarchaeum ethanivorans | reverse complement strand
TTATTGGGTGCTGGCATTGTTTCGACATGGTTGTATATTCAGATATAATGTCTGCTGTTCTGGGTTTGAACACATGAAAGAAATTAGAGTTTTGGCATAACACTCGGAGAGTTTACAACCCCGCTTTACTTATCTTGTAATTAACAGTCTTTTAATCAAGGGTTAAGTAAGAAAACAATGTGTAAAGTTTAATAAAGCTTTATCAGCTTTAAAAAGGTTTTATTTTTTTGCTGGATAAAAGCATGTTTATTCTTTAACCAGCTGTTGTGTGTGTTGCACAGTATGTGCATTATGTAAAAAAAATAAGTTGAGGTGAACTAAATTGAACAAAAAAACAGTACCGTTGCTGGTTGCTGCTATTTTGCTTGCAGGCATATTTGCAGGAATTGCGATAGCAGAAGTACCAGTACAGATTAAAAAATTGGAAAAAGAATATCAGATAACTGAGAAAAATTATAAAGAAACAAAACGTGTATATGAGATAGCAAGAGCCGGACAGCAGGATGCAGTTCAAAGATACCGTGAAATTAAGGCAGCAGAAAAAGACCCGGAAGTTCTGCAATCGGCTGCAAAAGAGTATGTGCTTGATAGCATTGATGCAATGATTGCGAAGCTTGAAGTGTTGAAGGTAAATGCGGAAAGGGCAGAACAGCAAGGCTATGCACCTTTTAATGGGGTTGAGCGAATAAATACACACATCCTCAATCTTGAGCAGATAAAAAAAGACGTCAATAATGCAGATACGCCGCAAGAACTGAAAGATGCGGTAAAAGAACTTCGCTCTGGTTGGAAGGTGACAAAAAAAGAGGCTAAATACTTTGTATCACGCACAGCCAACAATCGCATTGAAAACTTCCTGATAAAAGCAGACCGTGTTTCAGTGAAACTCGAAACAGTTGTTGAGCAGTTGGAATCTTCCAGAGCAGATACTGCAAACCTCACACAAAATCTTGAAATGTTCAAAAAAGAAGTCGAAGCAGCAAATGAATCATATAAAAAAGCAAGAGAAATCCATCAGGGAGAAACTGGATTTGATTCAACAGGGTGCATAATAAATGACGCTTCATCTGATGCCTCTCTCCGGGAAGCAAATGAATACATGATTGAAGCAAGAGAACACATAAGACAGGCAAATCTGATACTGAAAGATATATTCAAGGAAGTCAAAGAGTCCAGAAGTGCTGTATTCCTTAACGGGACAGGCAGCTTATATGCAGAAGGCAATGGTCGAGCAGCAATCTTCGGAAATGTCACAATCAACCTTTCAGCAGAAAATGCAACGATTGTTGTATCCAGGAACGCAGAGGTTACCGTAAACGGTAATGGAACGCGCGTGGAACTTGAAAATGGCAATATAAAATACCAGGGATATGGAAGTTTTGATGTAAGCGGTGAACAAATACACTTTGCCATATCAGGCAATGACATCGTGCTTGAAGCAGCAGGCACCGGCAGGGTACTCTTGTGTGGAAACGGCACGTACCATATAGACAATACAGACAGTGATTTGCAGGGTGCAATACATCAATGGACAGCTCCCTATGCAATACAAGGCACGATGTTTGGACAGCAGCCACAGCCACAGCAGCAGAAAAATGGCTGGAGGAGATGATGTGAACAAATCATTGTTAGTAATTTCCATGTTCATTGTATTGCTCATTGCAGCATCGGGATGCACCACACCAGCACCAGAAGAAACCACGACAACAACAAGTACTGTTGAAGAAATAAATCAAACCCAAGCCCAGACCGCAGTACCCGGGGAAACAATGGAAACAAGCCTAATCGATGACAGCGAACTTGCTGAGCTTGAAGCAGAGCTTGAAGCTTTAGAAAACGAACTAAACAGCATCAATGAAATGGACGAACTGGATATGACCGATGTGTGAGCAAAAAACTCACACACAACTCTATTTTTTAGCAATCTAAGTATCCAAAAGTTGTAGTCTACTGAATTCACACCCCGACATCAAGCTTGTGGCCTGGTGCTGTTATTATGGTGCCACTTTCCTGTTCCTGTTTGTATTCCCTCCATATTCCTGGTGCGTCCTTACTCTGACCACGTATCTGGGCTGTACAGCGACTTCTGATATTTACAGTCACTGGCGTGTTGATTGCTACTCCACTTATGATAGCCTGTCCCCTCGCAAGTGATGGCAGTTCTTCTACCAGGTCTCTACTTACCGATTCTATGCTCTGCTCTATCTGTTTCTGATCTGTTGGATTAATAATTCGCATGGTGATCTGGGTCATGCATTGTGAAAGTGAGTCGGAATCAAGCTTACTTGGACGCTGGGTTACCATCGCTATGCCAATGCCAAACTTGCGCCCCTCTGACAGGATGGTTTTAAGCGTGTTCTTTGATTTTGCCTCTCCTGCCTGCGGTGCAAATCTATGTGCTTCTTCGAGTATGATAAACGTTGGATACGGGATGTACATGTCAGGATGCTGGTATTCGCTGTAGTATTCGTTGTCTGTGCCTTTTCGTGCATCAAACAGGCGGCGAAGAAGTATATCTGCTATTAACTGCTGTTTCCATTCTCCAATGTCTGATACATCGATGATTGTGAGCTGCCCTGGTTGGAAGTAGTCACGGAGTGGTATGCCCTGGTAGTCATCAAACATTTTTTCATCTGTTACCCTGCCGTATCGCCAGAGTATCCCATCGATGGTCGATTCGTTTTTTCCATCCCGCAGGTTTTCAATGGTTTCCTGGAGTTCGTTTTTGGTGAAAT
Organism: Candidatus Argoarchaeum ethanivorans; assembly: GCA_905067535.1. Next base: position 2,640 of record CAJHIR010000066.1, on the reverse strand, counting down.
TTCGAATCTTTTTTTTATCGTCTTTTTTAAGATTGTCATATCCGTTTTTAAAAAGTCTTTTCATTTTCTCAGTCATGCTGCCGTCATCCATGATGCTGATAAAGTCTGCAACTTTAAGGTCGCTAACCCTGATTTTTATCTGATCTGATTTCACGATTTTAACTTTCGGTCGATAATCGTTATCACAGAATGAAGGATTGTTTTGGATATCACTCAGTACACTGTATTCACCATGCGGGTCAAATATCAGCACAGACGCCATGTTGTTCTTTGACATTAACTCCTCAACGATTACTCCCACCGTGTAGGATTTGCCTGCACCGGTTGCAGCAATGATTGAGAGATGCTGACTTACCATCTCACGAACAGAAAGCACTGCATCAGAGTTTGTACTCATGATTGTGCCAATGTGTGCTGAGCCAACCTCTCCTCCGGATACCCGGTTTACATCAGACAGGATTTGTGCATCAGCCAGTTCAATCTTTGTGCCAGATAAAGGTTTTACACGCGGATTGATGAACTCATTAAATGTTCGATCAAAATATCCTACAACAGCAGCAGACACGCGATAGTACTGGTAGTCGTTGTTATCAAGTCCATAAAAGGCAGCAAGATCAGAAGCATCGATTACCTTATCAAATAGAAACTCTACCGGGTAATCGTTTAACGGTTCTGTATGCCTTACCCGGGAAAGTATGTGGTTCTTATCCATTAGATAACAGACAAACTCTCCAACCTTGAATGGGCACTTCGTGATAAAAGTAAAATCGTCCTTTGAATGAGTTAATACAGTGCCAACCACAGTCATAGTTTTCCACTCCCTTCAATGTATTTTTTGACAATCAGAAGCATGCTGCTTGCTTCAGGCAGCATACACATCAATTCATCACTAATTGCAAGCAATGTGCAATCTCCAAGTGTTTCACGATACTGATTGAAATAAGAGATGTTTGGTTTATTGTCTTTCAGGTGGAATTTTCTGATTGTCTCTTTATTTAAGCGTTTTACAGGAGCTCGTATCTGTGGTGCTGTACGAATCCTGTAGTTAACATCATCAGACAGCACGCCAAGCCCGAATACAATATAATAGTTGCTTCTAAAGTCTGTGTTATACGGCAGGTATTTTAACTCCTGTTCAAAAGATATTAGTGTGGCTAATTCTTCCGGGACCGATCGCTGCACCCCTTTTATAACACAGACCACCACCCCATCACCACTGTCAACCCCCACAAACTCGCCAAGAGCAGGTTCAAAAGAAGATTCTGATGGTACTTTGACAAGATATGTGTTCACACTGTCTATTCGAATAATCTCACCAAAAATTTGGTTACTGCCTTCGTTCATAACTTATCACTTCTTAAAGAGAGCCATTATTTGCGAGTTACCTTGGATGAAAGTCTTAGCCTTATCACTCTTGATTCAAATGCGAGTGCATCCTTATTTGCTGCATTTTGCATTTAAAGCCTTCCATATTTCTTATGTGCCTCTTCAATCGTCATAATATCTAACACCTTAACGGTCTTTTCTTTCTCGTAAGAATGCTTCATTCCTTCCCACGCATCCAGTTCACTATCTCAATCGCATCATCCATTTCTTTGAACACTGGGTGCTCGCTCCATGCCCTCTTTGTTTCTTTCATGACTTTTTCCCAGCTCTCATCGATATTTTCTATCAACAGCTTTTCATATTTATATGATATCCTTACAGTGTCACCTATGACAATCTTAGATTTTTTTTGCAGATTTCTTCTGGAATTATAATCTAAGTAGCCGCGCACGAATAATCTGAACGCATAGAAACCATCAGAAGTAAATACGAGCCACTAAAGAAAACTATGGACGAAAGAACGCGCCGTATATGAGCCGCGGGAGAAGCAAAAGCAATAGGATGGGGCGGCATATCAACGATGGCAAATTGTGGAAAGTTTTGCTTCAAAAAAGACCATTGGTAAGCCATGAGGTTATGATAAAGTTAATAGGAAGCACTACAGCCAGAAAAGGATTGAAAATAAGAGCGGAGTTTGGATGAAAATGAATATCAGGCGGGAATCAAAGTCTCGGACAAAGAGATGACTGGAATGGACATCAAAAGAGATGATTTTCATGGCAAATGGAATTACAAGATTTGTCCGCGAAAAAGTTGATTTGTTTGGATTAATTATGTGCAGCTACTAAGGTCATTACATAATATGACGAAGCACCATTTAAACTGGAATATTTTAAGTTTCGCTTTTCAGCACTATGCTATTACCGTTATTACCGTTATGAGTACAATCACTACAAAGGTAAAAAGTAAGGGATAGATTGCCGCGTTTATGTTTGAAGCCAGTGCTTTCGCTTTTGGATGTGGCTCAATAATATTGCTATGTTCAGCACTTTTATATTCATAAGAATTTAGTAATTCCTTTGCAATCAACAGCACTATCAGAATACCAACAGCGATAGCGCCATAAACTGCTGCTTGTGATGCCCCCATAGCCATGCATGTTGTAGTTGTAACCAGCATTTTATATCACACCATTATAGTTCCTATAGTATAAGCTTTGTATATAAGCTTTTCGATGTTTACCAGTATCTCCGAAAAACTTTACCACAACAAGTTTAATCATTGCTTCAACGTTGTATCTAAAGTGCCAATCTT
>CAJHIR010000065.1 GCA_905067535.1 Candidatus Argoarchaeum ethanivorans | reverse complement strand
GACATCCATCAATTATTGACAAAGGAGCCATGCATTGGGAATTGAAAGAACAAGTTATTATGGGTTGAGTCAAATGACAAAGAAGGGAATAATAAAAATGTCAAATAACGGTGCGCATTTGGGCTTTGAACAAAAACTCTGGAAAGCAGCAGACAAATTAAGAAGCAATATGGATGCTGCTGAATACAAACATGTAGTATTGGGTTCGATTTTTTTAAAGTACATCTCGGATTCTTTTGAGGAGCGACACGAGCAGTTACAAGAACAGGTAAGTAAGTGGGCTGACCCGGAAGAGCGTGATGAATACAGCATGGAAAACATATTCTGGGTTCCCGGTAAAGCAAGGTGGAGTTATCTGCAAAAGAATGCTAAACAGCCAGAAATAGGGAAAATAATTGATGAAGCAATGGAATTAATTGAGAAAGAAAATCCTTCATTAAAAGGAGTGCTGCCTAAAGATTATGCTCGACCTACCCTGGATAAAAGAAGGTTGGGCGAATTAATTGACCTTATCGGGACAATTGGCTTGGGAGATTATGAAAGCAGATCAAAAGACATTCTTGGCAGGGTATACGAATATTTTTTAGGCGAGTTTGCCAGTGCGGAAGGAAAAAAAGGTGGACAATTTTACACGCCAAAAAGTATTGTTAAGCTTCTTGTAGAGATGATTGAGCCATACAAAGGTCGTGTATATGACCCTTGCTGTGGTTCAAGCGGAATGTTTGTCCAGAGTGAAAATTTTATACGTGCGCATAACGGACGGATTGAGGATATTCATATTTTTGGGCAGGAGTCTAACCCTACAACATGGAAACTCAGCAAGATGAACCTGGCTATTCGCAGGATAGACGGGAATATCCAGCTTGGAGATAGTTTCCATGATGACAAACATAAAGACCTGAAAGCCGATTTTATACTTGCTAATCCGCCATTTAACATGAGCGACTGGGGCGGAGAGCATCTAAGGGATGACGCGAGGTGGAAATATGGCGTGCCTCCGGTAGGCAATGCTAACTTTGCCTGGGTGCAGCATAAGATACATCATCTCGCACCGCACGGAATAGCGGGTTTTGTCCTGTCAAATGGCTCAATGAGTTCTAACACTTCAAACGAAGGAGAAATCAGGAAAAATATTGTTGAAGCTGATCTGGTTGACTGTATGATTGCATTGCCTTCCCAACTGTTTTATAATACAATGATTCCTGCCTGCCTCTGGTTTGTTTCCAGGGACAAGACAAACAACAAATTCAGAGATAGAAGCGGAGAAATCCTATTTATTGATGCTCGCAATATGGGTGAAATGATTGACAGAAGACACCGGGAATTAACTGATGAAGAGATTAAGAAAATTTCAGGCACTTATCATGCCTGGAGAGGCGAAGGCGGAAAGTATGAAGATGTTCTCGGATTTTGTAAGTCTGCGACACTGGAAGAAGTAAGAAAACACGAACACATCCTGACTCCGGGACGGTACGTTGGTTTCCCGGAAGAGGAAGACGATGGAATTCCTTTTGAAGAAAAGATGAAAGAATTAACCGCTCAACTTAAAGTGCAGATGGAAGAAGGAAAGAAGCTTGATGAAGAGATTAAGAAGAATCTTGGGGGTATCGGGTTTGAGGTCTAATAATATTGATTTATATTTTCATTGATGAAAGCGGAGATCTGGGCTTGGGTGGTTCAAAATATCTTGTACTGTCTGCATTAATAATAGAGGATTATTTCCCTCTCGATAGAATGATAAAAAATATGAGGAGACACAAGTTCAGAAAAGAGCTTCGCAAGGCATCTGAAATCAAGGCTAACAGATCCTCTGATGAACTGAGAAGATATATGCTGAAAAAACTGAATGAGGCTAAGAATACAAGGGTATTGTATATCGTGCTTGAAAAGAAAAAATTGTATAGTGAATACCTCAAAAATAATAAGCATAAACTATACAATTATGTTGCAGGAAAGCTTGCAAGACAGATCACTCTTGATAACGTTAATGTAGAAATAAGAATAGATAAATCCAAAGGGAAACAGATCTTACGAGAAGATTTCAACAATTATTTCTTAAAATCTCTGAACGAGAGATCAACAATAAATAGAGCAACTGTCCATCACAGTTACTCGCACTCATGGGCAGGTTTGCAATTTGCAGACATGTTAGCTTGGGCTTGTTTCCATAAGTTTGAACACAACAATAGTGAATTCATAGACTTAGTCCAACTTGAACAGGAGGTTTGCCATGTATGGTAAAAAACAGAACCTGAAAGCACTCGAACGTGCATCTCAAGGTACACTGGCTTCCAGGCTTTACCTGATAATACATACATACTTCTGGTCAACACATAAAGCTTTCGCCCGGTGGATGAATGATAGATGAAGAAGAATCTTGAGGGTATTGGATATGGTGTTTGAAATATGAACAAAGAAGAATTAATAAAAAAACTTGAGGATATTGAATGGGAAGATTTTGAGGTCAAAGAAGCTAAATCCGATATCCCAAAAAACAGTTGGGAAACGGTTAGTGCTTTTTCTAATACTGCTGGTGGGTGGATTATTTTTGGCGTTAAAAAGGCAGGGAAAAAATATTATGTCTTAGGCGTAAGAAATCCTGAAAAAATAGCAGAAGATTTTACTACTGTCTTAAGAAACGGCAATAAATTTAATAAGAAAATAGATGTTACCAGTAAAAAATATGATTTTGATTCAAAAACAGTACTTGCCTTTTACATACCGAAAAAATCTTCAAGATACAAACCCGTTTATTTTAATTCGATAAAAAACACATTTATACGAACTGCGAGTGGAGACCAAAGAGCAACACAGGAAGAAATTGACACTTTTTTTAGAACTGCTTCTTTTGAAGAGAAAGATAAGGAATTAACAAAATACACTATAAGTGACCTGGATGAAGAAACAATTATAAAATATCGCTCTTATTTTGCACAAATGAACCCAGGGCACAGATATAATGTGTTAGATAATAAAGAGTTTCTTCAGAAATTAAGTGTAATTATTGATGATCGTGTAACTTATGGCGGATTATTGGTATTTGGTAATGAAAATTCATTAATAAGAGAAATAGCCCACTACAAAATTGAATATTTAGAAATAGCCGGGATTTCTTATGAAGACGCACCAACAAGGTACAGTGTAAGGCTGACAAGCGAAAAAAATCTTTTTACTGCGTTCTTTGACATCTACGAGCGATTGAGCAAGAAAATAGATGTTCCTTTTAGCATAAAAGCAGGGTTCAGGGATGATGATCCGCCACATTTACAGGCAATAAGAGAGGCTCTGGTAAATCTTGTGATGCATACAGATTATTTTAGTCCTGCAAATCCAAGAATCCGTGTGTTTTCCAATAGGTTTGAATTCTTTAACCCCGGGGCATTACCTAAAGACATAAAGTTCATATTAAAGGAGGATTTTTCACTACCGAGAAATCCCATTATTGCTAAAATTTTCAGATTTGTAAAACTGGCTGAAAATATTGGTAGTGGTTTTCATAAAATGATAAACGGCTGGGACTCGCACTACCATCTAAAGCCTTTAATAGAAGGTGATTTTGACTTTTACAAAATTACGTTTCCTACTACCCAGAAAACTACCCAGAAAACTACCCAGAAAACTACCCAGAAAACTACCCAGAAAATAATTGCGTTAATTGAAGAAACTCCTAAAATAACCAGGAAAGAACTGGCTGAAGTAACAGGATTAACAGAAGACGGAATTAAATATCATCTTAAAAAAATGCAAGACGAATCCATTATTGAAAGAATTGGCCCTGATAAAGGGGGTTACTGGGAAGTCGTGAGAAAATGAAAACTAAATTCAAAGATACTGAAATAGGAATGATTCCTGAGGATTGGAAAGTAGACAAAATTGAAAATTATCTTGATAAAATTATTGATTATAGGGGGAAGACTCCAAAAAAATCTGAATCTGGAGTAATTACAATCAGTGCAAAATCAATCAAAAATGGAAAAATAGATTATAACCAAACATACTTTATTTCTGAGGAGACTTTTAAAAAATGGGAAGTAAGAGGCAAACCACATGTAGGTGACATTCTTCTCACAACTGAAGGTCCTTTAGGAGAAGTTGCATCATATGATCGTGAAGATGTAGCAATTGCTCAAAGATTAATTACGCTTCGTGGTAAAGACGGAAAATTGGATAACAATTTTCTTAAATATTATTTAATGTCTCATATTGGTCAGCATCAACTTCATTTAAGAGCTACTGGAACCACTGTTCAAGGAATCAAACAAAGCGAGTTTAGAAAGATTCTTATTTTAATCACGACAATAAAAGAACAAACCTCCATAGCAAAAATCCTCTCTGACCTTGACTCAAAAATAGAGCTTCTGCAAAAACAGAACAAAACCCTCAAAGCCATAGGTCAGGCAACATTCAAACATTGGTTTGTTGATTTTGAATTTCCAGATGAAGAAGGCAAACCTTACAAATCGTCTGGCGGAGAGATAGTTGATAGTGAAACGGGGAAGATTCCAAAGGGGTGGGAAGTGAAGAATTTGGGAGAATTTCTAAACGTTATAAAAGGATGCTCCTATAAAAGTGAAGATCTAAAAGAATCTGATAAAGCATTAATTACTTTAAAATCAATTAACAGGGGCGGAGGATTTAATCAAAAGGGATATAAAGAATATGTTGGAGATTATAAAGAAGAACAAATTGTTAAAGATGGTGATATAATAGTTGCACAGACTGACCTAACACAAGCTGCAGAAGTTATTGGAACACCAGCAATAGTAAATTCTTTAAATAGGTATAATGAATTAATCGTTTCATTAGATTTACAAATATTAAGAATTGAAGAAAAGTTGAATAAAGGGTTTGCATATTTTTTATTAAAAACTGCCATGTTCCATAATCATGCGTTATCATATACAAACGGAACAACAGTTTTACATTTAAATAAAAATGCAGTCCCAGATTTTAAGTTCACATTACCAAATGAAAATATTTTAGACAAATTCGGTAAAATTGCCGAGCAAATCTTAGAAAAGGGGGATAAAAATGAAAAAGAAGTTTATATTTTATCCCAAATCCGCGACTCTCTCCTACCAAAACTGATGTCTGGGGAGATTCGGGTAAAGCTTAAAAATTTGGAGATACAAAAATGAGATTCTGGGTTAAAGTGGGTCTTTTTCTTAGTTCTTATTTTCCGTTATTTTTAATATTAGCTATTAAAAATTGGTTTAATTCCATTATGCTGTTAATTCTTATCGTGGTGGGCATATATAGTCTTGTGTGGGTGGCTATACTTAACATTTCAAAGAAAGGGACGGGCGAATCATATGAAGTTCTGAAAGTCGAGAACAGGACTCAGGAATCTTTAAATTATCTTATCCCATACATCATTTCCTTTATCGGATTTGATTTAAATAAATGGCAGGACTGGGGTGCCCTTGCCACCCTTATGTTGATACTTTTTGTAGTTTATCTAAACTCTGACCTATTATATGTCAATCCGATGCTATTATTTTTTAAATATAAAATATATAAGATTGAAATGTGTAAGCCGGTGATAGGGTGCGAAGACACAAGAGGCGAAATTCTCATAATAACAAACAGAAAAAATTATATTAAGAAAGATGAAAG
>CAJHIR010000064.1 GCA_905067535.1 Candidatus Argoarchaeum ethanivorans | reverse complement strand
CAGTAAGTATGCAAAGCACCGGATGGTATCGTATTTTATAAAAGTAATGGATTGCATGTTTAAATTCTACCATTAATGTTCTTATTAACCTTCCTCCCAGCTTCACCAATAAACAAGCTCTCTAACGCCTGATTTCCATGCCTCCCGCCAGGTGTATGAGGCAGAAAGCTAAATAGAAGGTTCGACACACTCTCTTTTCAACACTTCTGCCAGTATATAAATCTCCTTCACGCCCGGATAGTAACATTCAGAAATTTTATTAAAACATTGTGCTCCATGGTTGGCTTCATTCCACTGCGGTACGAACATTACCGAGTTTTTTTATAGGGTAGTGATTATCAATAGCTTCTGGTTGTTGTGATGGATTTTTATTGTGAAGAAGCCGATTTAGTTTTAAAACATCTGGATACATCAGAAAGCGGTCTCGAGGCTGATGAAGTTTCTCGCCGCTTTGAAAAAGATGGTCCGAATGAGATCAGCGGTAAGAAAGCAACGCCCGCGTGGGAGATACTTCTTAACCAGTTCAAGAATTTTTTAATCATTATTCTTCTTGCTGCTGCAATTGTCTCAGCGGTTGTTGGTTCGCCAACAGATGCTTTTGTTATTGTTTTGATTGTTGTGCTTGCTGCAATTCTTGGGTTTGTGCAGGAATACCGTGCGGGAAAAGATATTGAAGCTTTAAAACGCATGACAGCACCAACCGCCGCGGTTATTCGTGGTGGTGTTGAGAGAGAAGTTCCTGCAAGAGATATTGTGGCTGGCGACATCGTGGTCTTTCGAAGCGGGGACCGGATTGCAGCAGATTGCAGGTTGATTGAAGCTGTGAACCTCCGGGTGGATGAGTCAGCGCTAACTGGCGAATCAGTAACTGCTGGAAAGAATACTGCTGTACTCGAGGGGAAAACTTCGCTTGGCGACAGGCGAAACATGGTTTTTATGGGAACTACAATAACAGATGGGCGGGGCACTGGCGTAGTAACTGCAACAGGAATGGACAGTGAATTTGGAAAGATTGGTGGAATGTTAAGTGAGATAGAATCAGTGCGAACACCGCTTCAGAAAAATCTCGATCGTCTTGGGCGATGGATCGGAACTCTCACACTCCTGGTTGTAGGTCTAGTGTCTCTTCTTGGCGTAATCCGCGGATACGATGCTGTTGAAATGTTTGTGTGGGGGGTGGCTCTTGCAGTTGCTGCTGTTCCTGAAGCACTGCCTGCTGTTGTAACAGTGGGGCTTGCACTTGGAGTTCGCCGCATGGTAAAACGACACGCACTTGTGCGGCAGCTTCCTGCTGTTGAAACTCTTGGTGCGACAACCGTTATCTGCACTGATAAAACAGGCACTCTAACACAGAATAAGATGACAGTACGAAAAGTGTACACTGCTAACAGGATATTTACCATAACCGGGGTTGGATACGCCCCAGAGGGAAGTTTTCAGCACAACAACACAACAGTAGACCCGGTACAGCATAAAACCCTAAAGCGTGTGTTAACGATAGGTGCGCTTTGTAATGATTCAACGGTGAGTAAAACAGAGAACGGATGGCAGATAACAGGAGACCCGACAGAGGGTGCACTTGTGGTTGCGGCTGCGAAAGCCGGACTGGTGAAAAGTGAACTGAATTCTTCTAACGAGCGCGTGAATGAGATACCGTTCTCGTCAGAGCGAAAACAAATGACCACAATCCACGATACGACAGATGGTTACTATGCGTATTCAAAAGGTGCACCAGAGGTAATACTTGGCAAATGCACGCGTTATTCTACAGAGACCGGTGAAAAGGAACTGGATAAAGAGACAATAGAGGAGATTATGCACGAGGGTTACGGCATGGCAGAACAGGGACAACGTGTAATTGCTACTGCCTACAAAAAACTCCCAGGAAAAGAAGCGGACGCTGACAACGTGGAATCCGAACTGGTGTTTGCAGGACTTATTGGCATGATTGACCCACCGCGAGAAGAAGCAAAAATGGCAATTGAGACCTGTAAAAACGCTGGCATAAATACTGTGATGATAACAGGAGACCATCTGTTAACAGCAAAGGCAGTAGCAGCAGAACTTGGGCTCTTGAATGAAAAAAGCATGGTTCTTTCAGGCGAAGAACTCGATGAAATGAACGATTACGACTTTGAAAAAATAGTTGAAAAAATCCAGGTGTATGCACGCACAGACCCCTCGCACAAGCTGCGTATCATAAGCGCACTCCAGAAAATGGGGCATGTTGTGGCGATGACTGGCGATGGCATCAATGATGCACCAGCATTAAAGAAAGCAGACATTGGAGTTGCGATGGGAATAACAGGAACCGATGTGAGCAAGGAAGCATCAGACATGATACTCACCGATGACAACTTTGCATCAATTGTTTCAAGTGTCGAGGAAGGACGAAACATCTTCAAAAACATACGAAACTTCATCACTTATGGGCTTGCTATCCATATAGCTGAAGTGCTGGTTGTACTCGCAACCATGCTTGCAGGACTGCCGCTACCGCTTATCGCGATACAGATACTCTGGATAAACCTGGTAACTGATGGGCTGCCGCCGCTTACGCTATCACTTGAACCACCTGAAAAACAGATTATGAACCAGCAGCCTCGAAGCAGGGGCGAGGGGATTATCACAACACGCGTACTGTTCTACAGCAGTTTAATTGGCATAATAATGACAATCCAGGCAGTAGCAATATTCCTGTGGTACATCGATGATCTGGTTAAAGCACAGAGCATGGTCTTTACAATAATAGTAGTAGCCTCCATGTTTAACGCACTCAACTGGCGATCAGAACGACAATCGTTCTTCACTTTAAACCCACTAACAAATAAACCACTACTGTACGCCATAGCAACAACGATCTTACTGCAATTGGCAGTACTCTACACACCACTTACAAGCATCTTCCACACAACACCACTCAACATGGGCAACTGGATTACGATAATACTTCTCTCAGCAACAACACTCCTGATAACGGAAGTAACAAAACAAATAGAAAACATGAGGAACAAGCAAAAAATAGATTCAAGCTGACACTTTTAAGTATATTGTTGCCATAGAGTTGATGCATGTTTTGTCTTATGGATTTGTTGGTGGCGAGGTTACTGGCATGAAGTATATTGTAGTTACCGGCGGTGTTATGAGTGGACTTGGAAAAGGCATAACTGCTGCTTCCGTTGGTCGGATTTTGAAGAACAAAGGCTATGAGATCACTGCTATCAAAATTGACCCGTATATCAATATTGATGCCGGAACCATGAGTCCGTATCAGCACGGCGAGGTCTTTGTGTTAAAGGATGGTGGCGAGGTCGATCTTGATCTTGGGAATTATGAACGGTTTCTTGATGTGGAACTTACACGAGATCACAATATCACCACTGGAAAGGTGTACCAGAGTGTGATTGACAGGGAACGTCGTGGCGATTACCTTGGCAAGACTGTGCAGATTATTCCGCATATCACAAACGAGATAAAAGAGCGGATACAAACCGTGGCAGTGGCAAGTGGTGCCGATGTCTGTGTTATCGAGGTTGGCGGCACGGTTGGCGATATCGAGAGCATGCCTTTCCTGGAAGCTGTGCGTCAGATGCATGCTGAGGAGGGACGCGGACAGATGGCGTTTTTGCATGTCACACTGGTGCCGCTGGATAGCCAGGGAGACCAGAAGACAAAACCTACACAGCATTCTGTGCGTGAGCTTCGAGAACTTGGTTTGCATCCTGATATGATTATTGCACGATCTCCAGTGCCTCTTAAGAAGGATGCCAAGAGCAAGATAGCTATGTTCTGCGATGTGCCTCCCGAGGCTGTTATCAGTGCTCATGATTCTTCTGACATCTACATGGTGCCATCACAGATAGAGCGGGAGGGGTTATCCGATTATCTCATGCGCAAGTTGAACCTCTCGGTTTTTGCGATTCACACTGAATGGAGCGAGATGGTTGAGCAACTACTGCGAAGCAGCATAAGTGGGGAAGTAAATCTTGCAATCGTTGGCAAGTACACACACCTTAAGGATACTTATATAAGTATCAGAGAAGCACTTAAACACGCCTCAATTGAGTGTGGCTATAGAGTGGAGACTGCATGGATCGAGTCAGAGAAATTGGAGCAGCAACCAGAATTAATAGAAGAGCTTGGACGCTATGATGGCATACTTGTGCCTGGTGGTTTTGGCTCTCGTGGAACAAACGGGAAGATCGCTGCAATACGATATGCACGAGAGCACAAGATACCATATCTTGGACTGTGTCTCGGGATGCAGTTAGCAGTAATCGAATTTGCACGAAATGTTCTGGGGATCAGCGATGCAGACAGTTCAGAATTCTCAAACACAAAACACCCGGTAATAGACCTCCTTCCAGAACAGCAGGACGTGGAAAACATGGGCGGAACCATGCGACTTGGAAACTACGAAGCCGAAATAACAGAAGGGAGCCTTGCACACCGCACATACAACGCAACTCGAATCATCGAACGCCACCGCCACCGCTACGAGGTAAACCCAAAATACATAGAAAAGATTGAAGCAAACGGCATGATGTTTACAGGACGAAACAAGAATCGGATGGAAATACTTGAGATACCAACTCATCCATTCTTTGTTGCATCACAATTTCACCCAGAATTTAAATCAAGACCAGGGAAGCCAGCACCACTTTTTAAAAGCCTTGTAGAAGCAATGACACAATACAAAAACAGAAACAAAAAGAAGACTTGAAACAATGGTTAACACTGAAACTTTTATCAAAAACGCAGTTGAGCGGATCAAACGAGAGGCTTCTGGTAAAACGCTGATAGCCTTGTCAGGCGGGGTAGACAGTTCAATCTGCACAGTTCTCGCACACAAAGCAATAGGCAAACTCCTTGTACCAGTATACATCGACACAGGACTCATGCGAGAAGGAGAAACAGAGAGAATAAAAAAAACATTCAAACACGTGAACCTGCAAGTCATAAATGGTAAAGACCGCTTCCTGCAAGCCTTAAAAGGCACTACAGACCCGGAAGAGAAAAGAAAAATCATTGGCGAAATATTCATACGAATTTTTGAAGAAGAAGCACGTAAAAGAGATATTCGCTACCTCATACAAGGAACCATATACCCGGACCGAATCGAATCGGAGGGGGGCATCAAAAGCCACCACAACGTTGGCGGACTGCCCACCAACATAGACTTCGACAAAATAATAGAGCCAATCGACGAACTCTACAAAGACGAGGTAAGAGATGTCGCACGAGCACTCAAACTACCACCGGAAATAAGCGAACGCATGCCTTTTCCAGGGCCCGGACTCGCTGTGCGAATTATAGGCGAAGTAACAGAAGAAAAACTTGAAGTGGTGCGAAAAGCAAACACCATCGTGGAAGAAGAACTGTTAGAAAAGTACGAACCCTGGCAGACCTTTGCAGCACTGCTTGAAAAAGGCACAGGAGTAAAAGGCGACACAAGGGTGCACGGCTGGATCATAGCAGTACGAGCGGTAACATCAAGAGATGCAATGACCGCAGACGCAATGCAACTACCATGGAGCACACTCCAAAAAATCGAGGCACGCATCACACGAGAAATACCAACCGTAACCCGAGTACTCTACGACCTCACACCAAAGCCACCAGCAACAATAGAATTT
>CAJHIR010000063.1 GCA_905067535.1 Candidatus Argoarchaeum ethanivorans | reverse complement strand
TTCTATTGCTCTTTCATATTGCTTTAAATCATCATAAAAAATTCCACGATTGTAATAAGCATAGACATTATTTGGATTCAGTTCTATTGCTTTGTTAAAATCTTCTATTGCTCGTTTGTATTGCATTAAACCATAATAAACACATCCCCGATTGATATAAGCAGCAACAAGATTCGGATTCAGTTCTATTGCTTTAGTATAATCTTCTATCGCTCCTACTTATACTATGGGCAACAGTTAGTCTAAAAGGGTTGTGGTATTGAATTCTGTTCTACAACTAAAAAATTTGAGAAAGTGTTCTACTGGTGGAAACCGAGAGGCGTAGCCGTTATGGGAAATTATTTATGGGATGAAAACAGTGAATTTGGGGAGATACTGGAGAACATGGTTTTAATTTTTTAACGTATAGGAAAGTATAAACACAGAACGCTCTCTTGCTGGTTATTTTCTGCACAACGAAGTTGTGCAGTTTTTAAAGTTTTGGATTCTGGTGTGTTATTTCGTTACTGCGAGTTCCCTGATCAAGCTGTGCAGGTCTTGTGGTTCGAGCTCGAAACACGCACAATCAAATTAGTTTTATCAGATCTTGCATGGCTGCTCTTGGGTCTTTTGCTTTTATTATGCCTGATGCAAGCAGCACTCCTTCACTACCAAGTTCAATGGCTGCTTTGAGATCTTCGCCTTTACTTATTCCAGCGCCGCACAGTACCCGGACACCGGGTGATATTTGCTTGACTGCTTTCACTGAGTCAGTTACAATCCCAGGGTCTGCTTTTGATACTGGTATTCCGCTTCCAATCAGTTGTGGTGGCTCTATTGCTACAAAATCCGGGCCAAGTGCGGCACAGGCAGCAGTGGTGTTGACGTTATTAGTGCAGAGTATCGTTATAAGCTCTAACCCATGCGCTTTTTGCACAGCTGCATCAATATCTGCAATGTTTAAACGGCGCTCTGAGTGATTTATGATGCTGCCGGCAGAACCACTCCCCTTCAGTGCTTCTGCTGTGATGTGCCCGGTAAAACTTCCGGCACCTGCACCATCAACATGTTGACTGAATACCGGGATGTTTACTCTGCTTGCTACACGATATATATCAGGTATCTGTGGCGCTACCACAATGTCAATACCCTGTGTTGCAACTTCTTCACATATCTTTGCCATCTCAACTGCCTTTTCTCCAACAGCTTGCGAGTAAGTTTTGAAATTTAATACGATTACCGGGCTTTTTAACTTTACCATGTTATCACCATTTATACTCAGTAGTGATTTTGTTTAGGCATATTATAATATAAACTTTTCTATAACTCGAAGTTCATCGAAGCTTTGCACACAGTGACTTCCCACATAAAAGTAAGATGTTTTAACACACCACTTTTTATCATATCCAGGCATCCCATAATAAATAACCTAACCAGAATGCGAGACTCAATGGTGACACCCCACTTTGACAATAATTCAGGTTGTCTGAAAAAACAGATAATTCTTAAGTCAAAATGCTAATTTGATGGTTTTATTTTGTCAGGCACTCTGAAAACACTCCGAACACGATTTGTTTTATATCCTGCAATTCTTGCTTGAGACAGTAATTCACCGCATGGTTTAACTATGGGAAGGTGCCTTCTGCGACCTTTGATGAACGTATGCTGCTATACTCTTAATAACATACCGCTCATAAAAAAAGGAGATGACATTGCCCAGATAATAATTGAACGAACAGAACTTAAAGAAAAAGATATCGTGGTAATTTCATCAAGCATTGTTGCAAAAGCAGAGCAAGGATTGGTGCGCCTTGATAGCTACAACCCAACCATGCGTGCTATAGAGATTGCAGAGAGAAACAACGCTGACCCACGGTTTGTACAGGCAGTGCTTGACAATTCAAAAGAAACCTTAATTGAATCTCCTTTTCTTCTGGTTGAACTGGAAGATGGACATATCTGCGTCAATGCTGGTATTGATGTATCAAATACTGGAGGAAGCAATTCTGTAACACTACTTCCTGCTGATGCAGATGATAGTGCAGAACAGACCCGGGGACGATTAAAGGAATTAACAGGTATCAGCACTGGTGTTGTAATCATAGATACCAATGGCAGAGCTTTCAGAAATGGACAAACCGGTGTAGCAATCGGCGTGTCAGGCATACAGGCAATGCATGATTGGCGCGGGAGCCTCGATCTGTTCGGGAGAACGCTTGAAGCGAAATATGAAGCAATACTTGACGAAATTGCAGGATTTGCAAATCTTCTCATGGGCGAAGGCGATGGCGCTACCCCAATCGCTGTGGTACAGGGACTTGATCTACTATCTAAAAAAACGGGCATTACTGAGCTATTTAGAAAACCAGAAGAAGACATTATACGAAAGGCTTTAAAGAGGCAAAAAGAAATAACCAGTATTAATGAGTAGAGAGAATACACGCAAATGGACAATATATCTGGTACTCGTACTCTTTTTAGTATCCCTGGTCACTGCAAGTTTTTATCTGATTTTTTATGGTTCCGACTTCCACATCAAAGGCGATGAGGTTGCAGTCATACATGTGCAGGGGGTGATGCTGACTGGAAGCATTCCTGCCGGGATCGGTATTGCTACATCAGAGGATATAACAACAAGTCTGAGAACTGCAAATGAGGATGATCGCATACGAGCTGTCGTGCTTCGAGTCAACAGTCCTGGAGGTTCACCAGCAGCAGCACAGGAGATTATATGTGAAATAAAAAAAATGGACAAACCTGTTGTTGTGTCGATGGGAGATGTGGCAGCGAGTGCAGCGTACTATATCAGCGCACCAGCAGATAAAATACTTGCAAACCCGGGTACCATAACCGGCAGCATCGGTGTGATATGGACTTTCGAAAACAAAACCTCCTTTTATGAAGAAGAGGGTGTAGAACACTACGTTGCTAAATCAGGAGAGTTCAAGGATATGGGTGCAGACTGGCGTGGGCTCACCGATGCTGAGAAAATATACGCAGACAAAACAATACTTGAAGTCTATGATCGATTCGTAACCGAGGTCGCACAGGGACGAAACCTTACGAAGAGCGAAGTCAGGGATATTGCAGATGGGAGAATCTACACTGGCAGCAAAGCTAAAAAGCTTGGTCTGGTGGATGAGCTTGGAAACCTGTATGATGCGGTGGATGATGCAGCAAAACTTGCAGACATTGAGGGAGCACCAGTAATCGTATATCTTAACAAGCCAAGCCTTGCAAGAATATTATTTGGAAGTGAAGAAGCAAAACACTTTACAAGCTACTATACAAACAACGATTATGGACAACTTGATTGCTACGCAATCAAGAGTTAGTGTATCTCTGCTCACGGAATCAAGAGTTAGTGTATCTCTGCTCACGTTGTGTGAAGTGGTGGATAGTCGGGCGGTGGTGGGATGGAAAAACCTTACAATAGTGTTGCGATATTTCACTGAAGAGCTGTTTTTATACATTCTTCAGTTGTACCGAGAACGGCTGGAACTCCACACATGCTTGGTACATAATGCAGGGCTTTCCCAGAATTTACCATTATACACTCAAACCGTTCACTTGCAGGTGATACTACCATGCACGTATCATAGAACACCTTTGCGCAACTGTTGGTGATCGCAGCTATTTGTGCAGGATGCCGTTCACCAAGTCTTCTTGATGTGAATATCCATAGTTCTTTTTTAACCTTCCTGCCTTTAAGAAGATTTGCAAGTTCAAATAGCTCTTTTGTCCCGAGATGTGGACAACCAAGAGCAATCAGGTCTGGCTTGCACCTCCTGGCATACACGCTATCAATACTCTTCTTATCAATGCTAATTGTCTCTACCGGATCCGGATAGGTTTTTGCTTCTGGCGTAACGTTACTGACATGGTACAATGCCACTGAACCTGATGCAGCGAGGGCAGCACCAAGCTGTTTTAACTCCTCTGGTGTTGGTATTGTTTTAAACTTGAAGAGTGGCACTTGATCTTTTACCATAGGACCTGCAATATTGCCAACAGCTCCAAAATCAGCACCATGCAATCGTCCTTCAACTTTAACTGTCAGGGTAGGAACCCTGTTTTCATCGAGATGAAGCCCATAGTTTGCTGTTTTTCCAATAAGAGCGGCTGCAAGAGCAGAAGGCCCGCCTTCACGATTTGTTCGCGCGCCAATCACTGAATTTGCGTAGGATACTGCTGACGACTCACTCCATGCAAGGTGTTCCTTGAAACCAGCAAACTCCTCGTAGATGTGATATGGTGTACAGGTACACTCACATCGCACATCAAGACGTTTATATGCTAAGATAATCTCAAGCTGTTTTTCTGCAAAAGCCTGATCAATCCCCATTTCTCTCCAATTTTCTAGGTCCATTCCGGCTGGGTTCAGGATAGAAGGCACAACCACCCTGCCATCGAGGCCAGAAATCCATTCAAGACCTGCATCACCTATCGTTTTATACGAAACACCTGCAACCTGCACACTCTTGATCTGAATTAAACGGTCAGCATCATAGATTTCACCAAGTGCCGCGAGGATCTGCATACACTGGGCAAGCGTTTTGCCATATTCTCCATTGTAAATTTTTTCTTCTTCTGTGGTAAGATACATGATAATTATTGTCCAGTCACCGATGAACGCAGGCAGATGCGGGACAGGCTGGGTGTGAGAGTCCTGTGCGGATTAATATAAAAAACGTAACTGCACTGGTATTTTCAGGAAATACGGAAGCCCCATCAAAAATGTAATCTATCATCGGCATTCTACTATAATAAATTCTAATAATCCATAAAAACGTGGTAGGTGATCAGTAGGCATTTTTTCCTTCGATGTTTGTTCTGTCAACTATCTTTTATACTCATTTTCGTGTGTTCTCATTTATTCATATTTCATTCTTTTGGAATATGAATCTCAAACAACTTATGCTACACCATGTTACACTGCATTGCATAAGTTTTTTGCAATATAACTATTTTGATGCATTTTATATGGTGTATAGTCCCGAAACCTTTTACTTTATATACTCGGCTTCTCCTCCACATGAGAAAACAAAATAAAGGCGTAAAATTAACAGAGAAGGAAGTCAGATACATAATTCGAGCAAAAACAAAAAACGACAGTACCAGAAACATCGCTTGTGACATGAAGTTAAATGAATCCACAGTCAAAAGGACATGGATGCACTGGATAAAACATCAGGAGCCAATTGTGATTAAGAAATTTGGCAGGAAAAAGAAAGAGACGGGTGAAGAATCCTGGAAACTGATAATCAAGGTGCAGGAAGACTCTAAGCAAGTAATAGAATTCAAGTATGGGAAACACATTCCACACAACAGGATTTATAATATTCTTCTTAAAAACGGGCTTGCAAAGGAGGACAAAAACAAAAAGAAACGCCGAAAAGCCTCACTATTGTGGAGAATGTATTGAATGAGTGCGGATGAATCCGAAAAGTAGAACAGATAACAACCGATAGAGGCAGCCAATATTACGCGAATAAGAAGGATAAAAACGGCAGGAGTGAAAGTCAGGTTTGAGGCATTCCCAAAAGAACACGACATAAAACACATTAAAGCAAGGGTCAAACATCCGCAGACTAACGGGAAGGTCGAAAAATGGTATGACTTGTACAAAATCCAGGCGAAATAATTTCAGGATACTACGAAGCCGTCAAATTAGCTTTTTGATTTAAAACTCTATCTCTTTTTTGGGTATGACCTGATTTTCCAGGCATGCTGCAACCTACCGACAGTTTTAAATCCTGACTTTCAGGGTTTTGAAGGCTACAAAGTTCTAAATATTATGAAAACACATGCGGTATCGTTGTATGTGGATTATAGCAAGGGAATTTTGTAGCCTATATATGGACTACAAAAATTTAAGTGAAACCAAACACAGCTGGCTGATTTTAAGTGGACGTAGCCTATGAAACCCTATAACTCAGGTTAAATAGTTTGCCAAGTCTGCCTCTTATGGCAGAAATTTCAAAAGTTTTCAAAGGAGTCTCTTTCACAGACTCACTTGAAAACTA